>JAYVXN010000500.1:0-3191 GCA_043785085.1 Bdellovibrionales bacterium
AAAGGGCGTAGAGCCTGCGCAAGGCGTACTTTTTCCAGACGAAAAAGTTAAGCCGCCGCGCCTGTGAAGCCTCGGGGCTTGCCCCGAGGAGGTTCACTAAATCCTCTAATGGCAATCCTGTGTTTCCAGCGCCTCCAAAGCAAGTTGTGTCTGGCGATGGTTTTTTTCTTGATCCCGGAATTTGGTACTGGACATCTTCGGTGGCTGATCACGGAAGCAAAGCTTGGGCCTTCGATCTAAGCAAAGGTACTTTTGGCCAGAACGCGAGACCGCAGAGCGACCATATCGAGTACAATCTTGAAGTTCTTTGTGTGATTAACCAGGCTTCTCCGTTTATTTGCTCGAAAGAACAAGAATGCAATGATCTTATCGATGCAGCAAGATTACAGATACATTCGCTAAGAACTAAAGCTGGTGAAAACCGTGTTTCGGCGTCTGGCGCAACTTTTACTGGTGTGGATTTATCCACATATCCAGCTCCCATTATTGAGGCTCTTGGCCAAGCTTATCGCGATCCATCCAGGCTGATTTGGGGAGATGTTTTTCGAAGCTTTGAATTTGGCGGGGACTACAGCTTCATTGGCTTTAAAGCTGCAAACGAATTTTGCAAGACAAGAGGCGCAAGATTACCATCGAAAAGCGAATTTATGGGACTTGCCACATACCTAGAATCCAGTGGCAAATATAGCTCTCTTATTCCCAATTCTAAAATTTCGGTGCTGCCGTTTCTCCAGAATGTCGGCAACAATAAGTTTTGGAGTTCCGATGAGTTCGAAATGGAAATCGCCGGCAAGAAATTGAAGTTGACGTCAGCATTTGACGGGGGCACTGGCCAAATAATAACGCACGATACTGAGGCTGATGAAAATTTCGCTGTGTGTGTTGTGGGTGATTAAATTCACTTAGTTGCGGCTCTCTTTGCGGAAAGTTTGGCAAATTGAAACAATCCGCGAATCCTCGACGGATACTGGATTAAATGGGCGGTCCTCTTTGAGGCTTCAAAAAGCCTGATCAAGTTGCGCAAAATCAGGCCTTTCAGTACCGACCCTCCTGACCAAAATCGAAGTCGCACTGAAGATCGCGATGAGCAAAGTACCGCAGACTATATTAAGAATTAATTGGCGGGAACATTCCCTTATCAATTTCTTAAAGCGATTTGCTGGCCGCCCGAGTTCGAGGTGACATTTCAGGGCCTTGCCAAAACTTGGCACACCAATGTCTAAATTTTAAACTTAACTCCAATTTTTAGATCACATTGAGACTGTTTGAGCCGACTCTTTGTAGCCCTAAGTTGGCACTTCTATTGCTCTTTTTCAAAGCCAGGAGCTGAGTATGAAACACCTCGCCTGGAAAGGCGCAATAATTGGATTTGCCATTATCTTGCCTTCGGTAAAAGTTTTTGCGGAAAATGGCTGTCGCCCCCTAACATCAACAAAAAGTCTGTCATCGCAGTTTCAATTGAATCAGCAAGAAATGCTTTCGGCTCTTCTCCAAGCAAATGTAAAGACGGAGCATTGGTTGACCCAGAGATCCCAGATGCTCAATTCTGAAAAAGTTATTTATGGACCAAATTTGGATGGAACTTACTTTTATCGATTAGGCCAGAATGACTTTTCCGACCGCTATTCCATTGGTGCTAAAATAAAAAAAGCTCGCCAAGACCTTTCTGCGAATGGTTTTCCAATCATCGAATCAAATGAGCTAGAGGTCATTGGGTTGACTAACAACCGAGCCCGCGCTAAGGCGGCTCCAAATACGATCCGATGTGCCAAGCATTTCCCCGGTGGGAGCGAAGATCTTGAACTCACTGAATCACAGACAGTTTTTTATAGCGATAATGACCAAATTGCTTCTTTCATTCATCCCTTTAAGGTCGTAATCAACGGAGACAACCCCCCACAGTGTCTTATGCTCGGCCATGCGACATATACCAACACACCCTTTCATCAGCCTGAAAGCGAATTTCTTGGCCCTCTTATCGGCTACCAACCTTTTAATTCGATTCCGAGTTCTCTCAACCCTGGCGTTATAAAGTATTTACGAGATGATCTTGGATACAAAGGTTACACGACTGCTGACTGGCTCAACATGGGTGCGGTCAACAAATGGATTAAAACTCTGCCGGCGAACCATTCGGAGCAATTGCTATCTCTCTATGCCTCAACTTATGCTGATGTAGATATCGCGCCTGGCCTCCGCATCGATACCAAATGGGCTCGCTACGGTCCATCCGGAATTTCATGGGAAAATTTAATTAAAGAAGCAAAATCACTTCAACCAAACATATATCAGGATTGGAATTCAAAGCTCACAAACTCATTATATGACCTTTTTGAACGATTAGGATATCCTATGTCAAAACAGGACATTGAACGTCTTCCGTTCGAAGAAAAATTGGCGATTAAAGCAGCAAGAATTGAAGATTCTCCCTGTTCTTCAAGGTCGTCTTCACCAATGAATCTTTCGCAACAACTCTGTGAAAAACTCCAGACAATAATGGGGGGAGCAGACCCCTGGAATAGATCAGGAGTTTTGACTTTGTTACAAAGGCAGTTTGTCACCGAAACACTCTTGGCGAACTTCAAAAAAGAGTCTTTGTCTTTAGGAACACCTCACTCTCCAGAAGATGAAATAAAATGGTTTCAAAAACTAAAAGACAACAAAGAATTTTGGAAAACCTACTCGTCAATAAACTGGGACACTAGAGAGGTGCAGGACGTATTCTGCCATGTCATGCACGAGCGTTTTCAACAGGGGACGCCTTCCCCGTCAAATAGAACCGTAGACTCAACGATTCTTCAGAAAGTCAGGTAACCACCAGTTCTTGGAAAAAGCCGTACAATTTTTCGGTGGATTTGGAGTCCAGAAGACGCGCCCTCAAGTAGCGAAAAAGGTCGATACGTTTTGGACTAATGAGTTAGCGCGTTTTAGTTTTTCCGCGCTTCAGTGAGTTCAGTATTTAATCATCAAATCGTGTTTATTCTGAGTTTCGCCGAAGGCGAATCCATTTTTACAATGCTGGTAAGGCTCTAAAATCGTTCCCGTCTTCGAAAAATCAAACTGAAAAACTGATGCACCTCGATATCAAAACCACTTGTTCTTAAAAATATTGCAGCACGCGAGATCTCGTGCGGAGAAGTATCGGTTTGGCTTCAATTTTAGATTTTTTTGTTTTTGAAATTGCGTTCGCA
>JAYVXN010000501.1:0-3187 GCA_043785085.1 Bdellovibrionales bacterium
CAACTAAATTTATTTTTTTGCGATACTCATCCGAAGCAAACTGCGACCCTTGATCAGAGTGCGCTATAGTTTCACCGGGCTTCACATCTTGTTGTTCAAATTTCATATCCGTCAACGCTTTCAACCTCTTGTATTCCATCGATGTGCATTTTCTTGCTTTTGAAAATCAGATTTTGACGAACTCGGGATTTCGCCAACTCAACAGTTTCCGCCACTATGGGTATATTGACATGAAACTCGTAGATGCCATTTGAGATTTCTTCGTCATAAAAACCACAATGAATTAAATATAAGCGCATATTTTCTCCCACTTTGTAATGCGATCGCGTCAATGACAAGTGTGGCAATCACACCAAAGAGAACACCTGTGGGGCGGGTTTGGACTCGGCACATTGACCTGACAAGATAGGAAAATCGACTTTCCATTTACTGTCAGATTTGAAATCCCGTTGTCGAAAGATTTGTCAGCAAAGTTCGCCTCGACAGACGTGCCACCTGTGCTTGATCCGTTGTCCGTGTAGATGATTTCACTGTCCGAGATCCATTGTCCACTTCCAGTTCGCGAAAGCAGTGGGGTCATCGGCCCATTGAGTGGATAGACAATGAATCTCAATGACCCGGACTCATGGCGATTTGGCTGTTCTTGAAATACACCGTTGAGTTGAATGGCAGGTGACGAATCTACACTTTCGCAATGGATTGTCACTGGTAGAATCACTGGGACAGTTGCATTTGCTTGAGAAACCGTAACGATAAAAAGACCGACAAAAAATTTGTTCATTTGTAACTCCTTGGCGATCCTTATACAGCTCTATGGCCACGGCAAATAATTCATTATTCTAATCTATTGATGAGTTATTATTATCATCAGGAATGGCTGAGCAGAATTCCGGAGTTGATATGGTCTTATTACTTGATCGCCCTGATGACGGCTTCGAAATAATCCATTTTGTTTGGACGCGGATACCAAACGAGGGCCAATGGGTCTTCGATACTTTGTCCACGATTCAGCGTGATGAGCTTGCCCTTATCAAGGTAAGGAGCCGCAACACTTTCAGTGAGCGTGCCAAATCCGACTCCGCCAATAAACATTCGAATCAGAGCCTCGTTTTCATTGATAAAGAGTCTCTCTCTTTTTGGATTTAGACCGAATGCCTTTAAATAGATAATTGTTGTTTGATCCGAATCGTAAAAGTCGATGACCCTTTCACTTTCAAGAATCTCCGTGAGCTTGCGCCCTTTCCATTTGTGGCTGCCCACCAGCAAGTAACGATCTGGTTTTAAAACCTTACTGGTCATTTCGTTAGGCACTTGTTCTGGTGGCACTACTGCTATGTCCGCTTCGCCTCTCCGAACCATTTCGATTCGATTGGCGTGGTCGTCCGATTGGAGGTTAATTCGTAAAAATGGGTACCCTGAGTAGATAGGTTCTATATTCTCTGCAATGCGAGTTGATATCGCACTTGTGGGGCCAACAATATTTAATGAAATTTCTTTTCGATTATTTCCTTGTACAAGACTTAAGAATTGTCCTTCTAACTCACGAGCACCAGAACAGTATTGAAGAAGAGCCTTCGCCTCGTCAGTTAAAGCCATTCCCCGACGGGAGCGCAGGAAAAGCGTCATCGCTAGGCCCGACTCGAGAGCCTTTATCCTTTGAGTAATTGCTGTCTGGGTAATATGAAGCTCATCAGCCGCCGCGTGAGCAGTCCCAAGTCTTGCAACGGCCTCAAAAGCCACCAGTAGATGATTTTGTAAGATAAGCATTACTTATCAATAACTGAAAATAATGAATTAGTCAATTCTACGGACACAAACTATAAGTCTTGCAGGAGTTTATAGGTGCAAACAATTGCGAGCAGGTTAAGAAAGTTACGCCTCAAAAAGGGGCTGTCTCTTCGAGAGGTGGCAGGCCGAATTGACGTACCAGTTTCGACCTATCGCGATTGGGAGTATGGCAAAGCAATTCGCGGAGAACCCTATCAGAAACTTGCAGAGCTCTTTGATGTGAGCGTGCAAGAGCTTGTAACGGGAGCATCTCCTTCAAAAGTTGCCGCAGTTGAGGCGTTGGAAGAGGTTCGAAAGAAATTAGAGGCAGCGATAGTGTTCGTTCAAGCGCTTTAAATGATTGGAGTATGAAACCGCGCGTTTATATGGCTCAGTGCGTAAATCTTGTGTAGAAGTTAATTCCGCTTATGGAAAAAGGAGACCGCCCTCCTCAAATTTTTAAAAGCAGTCGGTGGTGACTGGCGAAAAGAGGTTTATATGAAAAAACTGGTAGTAGCATTTTGTTTAATTGGAACTGCGCTTTCGTTTGCGCCGATTGCCAAAGCATCTTCAAATTGCGGTGAGGAAGTCAAGAAGGCGGCCCTTGAAGCTGACGGACGCGAAGCTCAGGGCGAAACCTGCGAAGTCAGTCGCTTTCGTCGAGCAAACATTCCGCAGCAAACGCTCTCCATAGTGGGTTCAGTTGAGGTCATTTGTCATTCTGGAACTACCTCTATTGAATTGATCGTTTCACCGGCACCTTATTGTGCGGTCAAAGTGATTCCTGCCAGATAAGATGAGAGAGACAATGAAAAATACACTCGTAGTGTCGTCAGTGTTTTTGATCGCAATTGGTTTGCCCGCTTTTGGTTTAGCCGCGAGGACCGGTTCTACAATAAATCTTGAAATTCCCTCGAGAACTCAAGACGTGAATGCCTTAGATTCCTTAATGGCACCATATGCTAACAGATCTGCGCCGGGGATCAAGTTGGTCCACCGGAACTACAATCCTTATGTACTCAAATACTGCGTAGAATCCGAGAACTCCAAGGTAGCGGATGAGATCGAGTATGAACTGAGGAGGGATGTTCTATACGAGAAACTTGATGTGACATTTGATAGATCAACTGTTCCATGTGCGTTTTAATGCTGTATTGAAGACCCTTCACTTTAGCAGAGTACTTTCGGGGAACCCGAAGGGATTTCGATCTACCTCTATTGAGGCTCATCGGGTGATTGGAGTTTCAGGTCATTTAACTGGCTTCGGCGGCGGCCTAGATAATAAGAAATTTCTTCTCAGCTTGGAGCAAAGATCCAGCGCTCCTAACCGCAAGCGAGCTAAGCTGATGGACTCAGTGTTCGGTAAGATCCAAGACGCGCTCGACGTCGTGTTGGATGCAAAAGACTCGTAGCAGCCTAA
>JAYVXN010000502.1:0-10281 GCA_043785085.1 Bdellovibrionales bacterium
AAATCTCCGCCTGCGTACTCGACCGTCCCAGCGGGAAAGTGGTCGTGAAAAAGATTCCGCTGCGAAAGGCGAATCAGATCACGCTTCGGCGTGCCCAGATGGATGGCGCCGAGCAAATTTGTTATTGGGTAGATTGAGAAGTTTTGCACCGCCGCATTCTCACAGCCTTGTGAGGGCTTTATCGCGCTTGCGTGCGGAAAGCGTTTATGTTTTCGGCTCTCCTTCGTATCGTGATCTTCGGAGCCTAGCTTCGTCACACAATTTCTAAGGAGGGACACATGCGTCTTAATATTTTGTTACAAATCCTAGTGGGGTTTAGTGTTTTACTGGCAACTGGTTCAGCCTCAGCAGGTGATTGCAGAACATTCAAATTCTTTGCGTACCTAGATGCCGTTCGTTATGAAATGAACGTCGCTAACTGTGACTCTTTCCATTGGGTTCAAGATAGATCGGACGCTGACTATCTGCCGCAGGATCAGCGTTGGACGGAAGAGTTAGATGTTCCAACAAACTCGACGCCATTTGATACCCGGTCGTTTGGTAAGGGTCGATTCGCTTATGAGAGCGGTGTACTTGTACGCACAACCGAGGACGGTAAGTATTATTATAGCCTACAAAAAGGCAGTGTATGCAACTGGTACCAGGACCCAGATACCGACAACATTGTCTGGAGCAAATATCCTCCCACAGACCCAAAACATACGCGTGATTGTAGCCGCATCTCGGGTCGCTTAATGTAAACTTCGCAGGAGGTAATTATGATTTCCTTGTTTCTTTTATTGTCTTCCGTTTCCTATGCACAGCCTCCGAAGTGCGGCAAGGCCCAAGCTTCCATCGAAGAAAGGGTTCTCGAATGCTCGAAGTTGAGTGGTTCCAGCAAAATGACAAAAAAGGGAGTGCGTTGGGATTTGGTGGCGCGCTCTTATGATGCGTCCAAAAATTTCGAGGTGTGGCGCGACTCCAAAACAGGCCTAGTTTGGGGCGATCGTCTCGACAAACGGTATGGCCAAGCGTTTGCCGTGGAAAAAGAGTGCGTGATGGATTTCTACGAATATATCTGCCATGCGACTAAGGAATTTGCCTGCGGATCGGATGATGGAGTTAAGGCAAACGCCGGAATCTCGGAGAGGACTTTCGGCTTGCCCACAATGGGCGAGTTCGCGCAAGCGACGGATGACGGAGCGCGCGAGGTACTTCCGAATCTCAGTCACGAATTGTATTGGACGCTTTCGATGAATATTTACAGTGACTATCATGCCTATGTATTTGTCGACGGAGGTTTTCTTGACATGGGAATAGATTTTAAAGGCGATGTTCGCTGCGTAGGGCGTTAGTTTGTGTTTCCGTCCACCAATTGTATAGCCTTCCTTTTTGAGCGGTTGCTCCGCTTGCCAAGACAAATTCGGTCTACACATATGCGCCCGCATATTTCTTCATCCGCCAAGTAAAATCGTCACATGAACTGGCGCAAGTGCCGTTTACGATCAAGGCAATCTTCTTTGCCTTAAATCCGTCGGGTCGTGTTTGCAGCATACCGGATTTGCAAACGGTGGACGCGCGACAAAAATCAGGACGCGCAGGCAGGTAATCGCCATACGAAATCTGACTGTAGACTCCACTTGATATTAAGTTCTGAAACCAACTTTCAGCAGATGAAGCATTGTAGAATACTTGATTTCGAATTCCTGGATCATCAAGCTCGTGAATTTTTCTATAGGCGACCTGTAGCTCTCCAAACTGGTTTGGCGTAAACGCCTCAAGAAACGGCGTATTTTCCTTTCCGCCTCCATTCGAAAGAAGGTCGAAAATTAGACTTTCAATTTCGGGATGCGTCGCAAGAGCCGCGAGCGCCCGATTGATCTCGTCCGGCATATCAAGATATCCAGGGTCGGACACGTTATTATAAGCACAAAGCGCGGGTCTCACATTTTCCGGCATTCTCGTGCAACGAGCTTGCTCCAAAGTGGAAAGACGCTAAAGACCATTGGCGAATTTCCCAAGCCGAGGAAAAGCTCGGATATTGGCAAGGCCAAAAGGAAGAACTCGAAGCGAAGATCACCACCGAGGGCGGCATGATCGCAAGCCCCGAGTCCGTGAAGGTCGGCATGGAAGTCTGCTACCGCGGAACTCTGCCTTAAATCGACTCTGACGAATCCACTAATTGTCTATTTGTTGTAGGACCATGCGGAGAGTCCATTTTCCCCAGGTGGGGAATTTGGAGCGGGAAAAGGGGCTCGAACCCTCGACCTCAACCTTGGCAAGGTTGCGCTCTAGCCAACTGAGCTACTCCCGCAAATGAGAAAAATCATAACTCCATCGAAATGGAGAATGGGTGAGCACGAAGATACCGATGCGTCACCCCTCTGTCAACACCGTTCAAATAATATTCAAGCAGATCGACTGCGATAATAAAGCAGGGAATATTCAATTCCAGAAACCACACTTAAAACCGCACTGATCCAAAGCGCGATCAGGCCAATTGTATTTAAAGGTAGACCGAATATTGGTTGCTCAATAAATAAGCATGGAACGGCAACCATTTGGATTCCAGTTTTCCATTTGCCGGTGGCTTTGGCTGAGATGATGACATTGTCGGCCGCCGCAACAGCTCGGATTCCGCCCACCAAAATATCGCGCACAACTAGAATTAAAACCAATATTGGTCCCACTCGGCCCACCGGAATCAGCATTAAAAGTGCTGACGTCACTAAAACTTTATCTGCAATGGGGTCCATGAATCGGCCGAGATTGCTTTCCACTCCGAATCGTCGAGCTAAATTGCCATCGTAATAATCAGTAATGGCGGCAATGATGAAAATGACAACACCGATCCAGCCAGCCAAGTCAGAGTGACTCATGAGTGTCAATACGAGGGGCGGACAGGCTAAAACGCGAGACCAGGTTAGCCACATGGGAAGATGTCTCTTCCAATATGGTAGGTTTACGGGTTTTGCGGGTGCAGAGGTGCGCATATCTCACTTAAACTTTGGCGTAGGCGGTGTGTCAAGCGCGAGGCAGAATTTGCTTAAAATTAAATGGTGCGATCGCCGTTTAGGCTACGATTTGAATTCCGGAGCGGAGCGACTTTTGTATTTATGCGGGAAGTTGAATTGAGAACTGCATTTGGCGTCACGGTTTTTTTTGAGATTTCGGAAGCCGCGCTCCGCGGTTGAGTTAATGAGGTCGAAGCGTTCTTGGTTCCTGAAAGGTCGCTTTGTATCAGTGTGGCAACTACAGCGGTCAGAAAAACGACCGTGCTATAGCAGTATCCGATGATTTCGAAAGTTCGGCGCCATTTATTAGAAGTCTTGTTTTTTGCTTGCTCAGTCACTTTTATTTCGGACCTTTCTGCCAACTCCTATCGTAGCAGGAGAGAGGCTGAAGTTTCAATTGCTGAAATTTAATTTTTCGATCAGCGCAGCTCCAGGAGCTCATTCGCCTTCACAGCTGTCTCAAATTGACCAGCTTGCTTGATTTCCTCGGTATTGACGAAAAGTACTCCAGCAGGGAGACTGAAGGCTGATGGGTTTTCTCAAACGAAGAAATGTAAATATTTTTGTTTTGGCGATCTTAATCGCAGGGGGCGCCACCCAGGGCAAAGATCTTGCGACGCACGTACCCGCGCCAAGCGCTACGGCACAACCTCTGCGCCTGTCTGTGGCCAAAGACCTACCCCTATCTGCACAGCCATTCTGGCGCACCAAAGAGGCCATTCGAAAAAAGGTGATGGACGAACGGGCTGTCGTCGTTTCGGTGACCAAAGAAGATCGGCAAAATGGCGAATTTTTTTTCAGTATGAAAGGCGCCGGGCTGGTTTCGGCACCAAAAAATTTCAGCTTTCAGGTGTCGCAGAATTTCAGTAAATTAAAAGAAGTCAGTGATCATTTTAAGACGGTTGAATTTGATCCAGATTCACGCAAGCTTTTTATCATTACTGAAGCTCTCGGCTACCAAGCACGAATGATTCTCCTGGTGACGCCGGTGAGTGAGGACTGGCGAAGTGAGTTGCAGTGGCGCGTGATTTGGGGCTCTTTTCAGGGCATGACGGGGGTCATTGGATTTGAAGAAGTAAAGCCAGGAAAGACTGAAATCTCACTGTTCGCTAATTATCAGTCCAAGGTCTTGCCGTTACCCAAAATATTGATGGGTTTCGCTCTTGAAATCATCACGCAAAAAGTGGCTGAGAAAATGCGGACATTTATTGAAACGCAGTTTCAAAGCGCCGGACCGGGCACAGAGGCCAAACCGAAGTTTTAATTATTTTTTATGGCGAGGCTTTTTGCTCGGGCTGCCGCTGTCGTCGCCAGAAGCCTTGTGATAAGCCACTTCGGGCGGGCCGCTTTGCTTTGGTTTAATATCCACCACACGCGACATTTCCTGAAAGCCGACCGGCCGCTCCCAGGATGAGATTGGCCCAAATTCAAGGGCCTGCAAACGAACTGGTTCAGGGAGTTTGCGCTCAAATTCGATTAAGGCATGAATTAAGGACGGCGGTGTGTGGGTGGGAAAAACGTCTTTCAAATGCTGCTTCCAATTGCTGATCGCACCTTTCATCAGTGGCAAGTCGCCAGCTTCCCAGGCGTGTTCACAAACACGGGACATATACTGATTCACCGCTCGACCCGTTGATTCAGGATTCGCGGCAGACACTGAATGTAAGTAGGCGCAAATTAAGTCATATGAAACCAAATCATGCACATCGGTTTGCGCGTTCTCGAGTGCATAAATACCGATGCCAAATAATGAATCTTCCATGTCTGAATTCCAAATTGAAAAGGCTTGCTGAATCTGCGCCATTTTCAATTGCGACCGCATCAGACCGAGAGTGATTTTAGCGAGCAAAAAACTATCCACTTCGCCGTGCTGGTCAATTTGCGTCAGCAGCTCTAGATAGGCTTGGCAGGCTTGGGGATATTTTCCTTGTGTATAAAGTGCGTCCGCACCTTCACCCCGGTGACAAAAATCTTTAAATTTTTTGTTATCCATTGCTGCGCATCCTCCCACGTTTTATAGGATCGGCATTTTCCTACTTTGATTCGAGTCGAGAATTTGCCTAGGATGTTTCGTCTTTGGTCGGGCTTTTTTTGGCCGCAGAATTCACGTCTTTTCCCTGGCATCATTTCCTCAGTTTAGATATATTGAATCTAAGGTTCTATTGGGCCTGGAAAGGAGGTGGTGCCAATGACAGATTGTCATAGTAGTACCACCCCGAAAGAGATGATTTCCTGAAGAGCTTTGATTAAAAAGTGTCATAGCTCGGGTTTACCGAAGTTAGAAACGATTCTGGCAGGTGTGGCCCAAGGTGATTTGATCTTTTAGGGTTGGTCATCAGACTCTGAGAGCAAAGGGACCTCTTTTTAAAAAAAAATGTCCCTTTGCTTCTCCTTACAGCTTTTACTTACAACTTCTCCTTACAAGTTTTACTCGATTTTGCCGCCCGCAAAGGCTTTCAAGCACATCATTTGCCATCTGGACCCCCACATAGTAAGGTAAAAAAAGACCGAAATTCGCTGCCAGAGCCCGATAGGCACCTGTGCAATTTAAGCCTGCCGGTCGACCCGTTGAGGAGGTTTTGAATGAAAATCAATTTAGCAGAAATTCCAGCAGAAGGTCGAAATTACACGTTTAATCGAGAAACCGGCGAGCTCAATAAAGTGCTCGAGGACTTATTGCAAAATCGTCCGTATGAGGTCGACTTCGTCATTCGCCCGATGGGCAATGCCTTCGAACTCAAGGGTTGGGTCAAAACCAAAGTTCCCGATATTTGCTCAAAATGTGGCACCGAGCTGGATGCCGTCGTTGACCGAAATTTCAAAGAATTTTTGCTCGAAGAAGACGAAGAATATCGTAAATCTCATTCGGTCCATGGCAACCAATCGATTGATTTTTTGACCGAAGGCCCGTCAGTTGCCAATTATCGCGGTCATCTTTTTGATGCCGGAGAGTATATCCACGAGGCAATTGCTTTAGGGGAAGCTTCTTATCCACTTTGTGGTGGCGACCACTGCCTGCACTCAGATGAAATTGAGAAAATTCAAGAGGATCTGAAGAATTCTTTCATGGCCGCTTTGGCTGAAGAAGGGCATCCTGGATTTTCCGTTCTTAAGAACTTGCAGCTCCCTGAAGACAAATCAAAGTAGTTTGGACTTTATTTTGTCACAGACTCTTATTCATCATCTCGACTAACTTCGATGTGCGCGGAGAGTTCTTCGTCATTGGCATCGATGTCTTCGGGATTGATAAATCGAATCGTCATATTGATGGGGCGGCAGCAGACTTCGCAATCGGAAATCATTTTTTGAACTTCACCGCCGCTTGGATCGGCGGCGATGGAATTCATTTCGCCGCAGTAGGGGCATTCGAATAATAACTCTTCTTCGTCGTGTAGCATCATATCTCTAGCGAATATTTTGTGTCACCCGAGCTTCGTTTCGTTGAATCGCGCGCTCAGCTCGGGCCATTGTTGCTTTGGCGCTGATATCTTCTTCTGTGTAATAGCGGTGTGCGCAGCCGCTGGCAAGTAGCAGTATCATCAACAAAGGTAAGAAACCCAGTTTACGCATGCTCGACTCCTTGGTGTTTCTCTTATTCTAGCTGAAGGTCTAGAGACTGCCCCCAGCGTCAGGAAGCGAATCTCAAAACAAGCCAGAGTTTTCTCAAAACAATCCTTGAGTTGACGACGTTGCCAATTTGCGAAAAGGTTAAGCAATGTCTTGTTTTCGTACAGGCACGAGGAGTTCATGGAAAATCAAAAAGCGCGGCGCTTTCCGAGAATTTTTTTGCAGAAATCCAGTCGGCCTCTCACTCACTTACTTGGCGCAAAAGCCATCTGGAATAATCGCGAACAAATTGATGTGCATGATCTCAGTTATGTGGGTGCAGCATTTGTCCGCTCACTTGGCATCAATGCCCAGCCCGGTGAAACCGTCGCTATCAATCTTGAGCTGTCAGGCCAGCCTCCCTTTCACATTAGCTGCGAAGTCATGCGCGTCTCTGATAAGTTGATTGCCGTGGCCTTTGCGCCGCTATCGACGGAGGCCCGCGTGGGCCTTGAGCGCTATTTGCAAGAAAAGATGATCGGTTTGCACATGCATCCCATTGATCCGAAATATTTTGCCAAGCCCGGGCAGTTTTCGCATTGGTTTCATGGGCCAAACAATACGAATTTGTTTTTATGGCATGCGGATATGCGTTTGACGCAAGCGACGGTTGAGCTCGGCCCTGATTTTTTAATCTATAAAAATGGCGAATTCGCTGAAGGTAACTCCGAGCAGTTTTTGGATCATGAAAATGACGATTACGTTAAACCGCTGTTTGATAAAAATCTTGAGTCGAGTGAGTTTCGCAAACAAATCGGTCTGTCCCCTTTGATGACGCGGACTCTGAATGTTTTATCGCAAATTGACGATCCAGAGAAAGTCGTTGAGCCTTTGATTCGCTTGATTTTAGAAAGACGGAAATGAGCTGTTTCATTTACCGCCGTACAATCAATTACTATGAAACTGACGCCATGGGAGTGGTTCACCATACGAATTACTCACGGATTTTTGAGGAGGCCCGCGTCGCTTTTCTCAAAGACCGCGGTCTGATGCACTTGCACGCGCCGCAGGGTGAGCTGACATTCGCTGTGCTAAATATGAGCAATCGCTTTTATAAACCGGCCTATTTTGACGACGAGCTTGAAGTTTGGACGCAGTCGCGAATTGAAGGGGTGCGCATTTATTTTCAATATGCCCTGTATTCACCGCGAATGAAGCAGTTTCTTGCCGATGGAACGACAGAATTGATCCCCCTCACGGCGCAGTTTCGTCCGACTAAAATCCCCCGGGAACTCAGCATAGCCTATCGCCAGGAACCCTGGAGCGAGGTTTGGCCGCCGCCACTTCTGTAATGGCGAAAAAAAGATTTGCGACTGCTTTAAAGTTTTGCTCTAGTGCTCTGGTCTGGGTCAGATACTAGTTCCTACAGAGAGAGGCCTCAAATGGATCGCAACCTCGCACTCGAATTTGTTCGAATCACCGAAGCCGCAGCCTTAGCGAGCTCAAAGTTTATGGGTCGCGGCGACGAAAAAGCGGCTGACCAAGCGGCCGTTGATGCTATGAGGCGAGCTCTGAATAGCGTACGCATTGATGGCACGGTCGTGATTGGTGAAGGGGAGCGCGATGAAGCTCCGATGCTCTACATCGGCGAAAAAGTCGGCAGCCAAGGCAGTGATGATCCGAAAATCGATATTGCCCTTGATCCCCTAGAGGGAACTACAATTTGTGCGACGGGTGGCGTCGGAGCGATTTCTGTGATCGCCGTGGCTGAACACGGTCGCTTCCTACACGCTCCCGACACCTATATGGATAAAATCGCTGTCGGTCCTGCGGCCCGCGGCGTGATCGACATTGATGCTCCACCTGAAGATAATATTCGAAAAGTGGCCAAGGCCCTGGGCAAAGATATTTCTGAAGTGACTTTGGTGGTTTTAGAGCGCCCTCGCCACGAAGAATTGATCGGCCGGATGCGCAAGCTCGGTTGTCGCATTCAACTCATTGGCGACGGCGATGTTTCGGCCGCTGTGGCCACCGGCTTAGCTGATTCCGGAATCGACATTCTCATGGGTATTGGCGGAGCCCCCGAAGGCGTCATTTCGGCCGCCGCAATGAAATGTGTCGGCGGTGATTTTCAAGGCCGTTTGAAATTTCGCAACGAAGAAGAAAAACAGCGCGCCAGCCGTATGGGAGTTAAAGATTTGAGTCGAGCCTATTGTCTGGATGATCTTGCCTCTGGATCAGTGATGTTTTGTGCAACCGGAGTCACTACTGGCCCTTTGCTCAAAGGTGTGCGCTTTTTGCCAGGCCGAAAAGCTATGACGCATTCTGTAGTCATGCGCTCGCAAACCGGGACCATGCGCATGATCGAAGCTGAGCATTCCCTCGATCGCAAACCGGCGTTTTAGCAATGAACGTTTCGGTCACGTGTTTCAATTGCGGTCATCTCCTGTCTTTACCGGGCTTGGTTGGACGCCGCGAGGAGTGTCCAAAGTGCCATGCCGATGTTCACGTCTGCAAAAATTGTCAACATTATGACCCGAAAGTGTATAATGAATGCCGAGAGTCAGCGGCGGAAGTGGTTCGTGAAAAAGACCGCGCTAATTTCTGCGATTTTTTCACGCCCAATTCAGGAGCATCGTCCGCTCAAGATAAGAAGAAGGATCTTCTTGCTGCAGCTGAAGCTTTGTTTAAGAAAAAATCCTAAAGGGGAGAATCATGGCCGGCACGACGCATACCGAAGTATTTAATTGCAGTGTTCCCGAATTTTTCAAAATCGTCTCGGACTATGAAAAGTACCCTGAGTTTCTGAATGAAGTCAAAGCAGCGCGAGTCTTAAAAAACGATGGTGAGAAGAAACTTGTCGAATATAAAGTGTCGGTCATTAAGACCTTCACCTATACGCTGGCCATGACCGAACGCGAATCCAATTCAATTTCTTGGGAATTCGTCAGCGGCGAAGTTTTTAAAACGTCGAGCGGCTCTTGGAAGCTTGAAGACGAAGCCGGGAAAACTCGCGCCACTTATACGGTTGAAGCGACGTTTTCAATGTTTGTCCCAGGGCCGATCGCAAAAACACTTCTCACAGTCAATTTGCCGACGATGATGAGTGCCTATCATAAACGTGTGAAAGAAGTAATTGGAAAATAACTATGAGTAAGAAGCACGATAAAGCAGATCGCGAAAGCGATGATTCTATCCAAGATGATTTCGAGCGCGGCGGAATTTCAGTCGGAGATACGCTCAAAAAACTGCTCACCGCCGGTGTGAGTGCCGCCTTCATGACCGAAGAAAGCGTGCGCTCGTTTGTCTCTGAAATGAAACTTCCGAAAGAGACTCTGCATTTGCTTTTACAGGGCGCCAGTAAATCCAAAGAAGAGCTGATGAATCGCGTCGGTCACGAGGTCATCAAAATCGTCTCGCACATTGATTTCGTCAAAGAAGCCACTCGTTTTATGGAGGATCATAAAATCAAGGTCAGTGCCGAAATTGAATTTTCCAAAAAAGATCCCAGCAAGAAATCGTCTGAGAAATCGTCTGAAAAATCGTCTGAGAAATCGTCAGAAGATTCGGAAATTCAATCGCGAATTAAATTTGAAGACTAAGCACCCCGTCATAAGTAACTTGACACTTTTTCTTGGTCTTTTGCGACTCTTCGTTGGTCGGCCTCTCGTTAGCCGCCTGCTAGCGCTTCGGCCTCCCGTCTCGATTCGTCGCAAAATCCACGGCGAAAAAGTGTCAAGTT
>JAYVXN010000503.1:0-3176 GCA_043785085.1 Bdellovibrionales bacterium
ACTCAGCAACAGGTTGCTGATAAAGTGGGAAAAGAGCGTGCCACCGTCGCGAACTCATTACGCCTGTTGCTGCTGGCCCCCGAAATTAAGGACATGCTGAAAACGAATCAGATTTCTGCAGGGCATGCCAAAGTCTTGTTATCAGTCGAGGGCACTCTTGAACAAGTTAAGCTGGCTCGCCAGGTAATTCACGAAAAACTTTCGGTGAGGGCAACCGAAAAGCTCGCAGCAAAAACAAAAAATCCAGGCAAGGCGCCGGGATCTGGTGAGCAAATTAAAGTCGATGTTTCAAAACGACTCGTCGATGGGCTGTCTGTTGAAATGCAGCGTCTTCTTGGGACGAAAGTCGCAATTGACTATGCTGATTCAAAAGGCAAAATATCCATTCACTTTTATTCGGATGAAGAGCTTACCGGACTCGTCGAAAAGATTAGGAAAGCATGTCAGAAATAGAAACCGCACCAAAGTCTCCGCTAGTCCCGACAACAACGGTCCAAGAGCGCTCTGGGCAGCTCACGGCGCTTCTCGACCATGGCGCCACCTTCGAAGGGCGGCTGACCTTTGAGGGCACGGTTCGGATTGGTGGAAACTTCAAAGGCGAAATCTTCACCAAGGATACGCTGGTCATAAATCCAGGCGCTCGAGTCGAAGCACAAATTGAAGCCGACGTTGTCATCATCAGTGGTCACGTCATCGGAAACGTTTTTGCGCGCCGCCGTGTTCTCATGCATCCGCCAGCCGTCTTCCGTGGAATTGTCACCTCACCGAGCTTAAGAATTGATGAAGGCGTGATGTTCGAAGGCGCCTCACACATGCCTAAAACCTAAGCGGGCGCGTCTCCCGCAATAAAAAAATAAATGTTCTCTTGTAACTATGCGCACATCGCGACAATATTCTTGACCATAGCTCGCTAAGGGTGCTACCAAATGCGCAAAACTTAAGGGTTTTAATTATAATGGATATTCTAAATTCTCTTGGCATTGACAAGACGGTCTGGATCCAGCTTGCCTGTTTTGTCGTGTCATATATATTTCTTTCGAACTTTGTCTTCAAACCATACCTGAAGGCATTTCACGAACGTGAGCGCCGAACTATCGGAAACGAAGATCTCGCTGCTCGGATCATTGACGAGGCCCACCAGTTGCATGGTGAGTATGAAAAAAAAGCCAAGGCGCTGAATTTGGAAATTAAAAATTTCTATGAAAAAGCACGCGCTGAATCGATGCATGAATTCGACGTCATTGTTAAAAAGGCTCGTGATGATGCCGGTGATCTGGTTGACGAAGCACGAACAAAAATCAGTGCTGAAGTCCAGCGAGCTCGGCAGAGTATTTCTGCTGAGATCCCAGTTGTCAGTTCGGTGATCGCTTCTAAATTGGTGGGCAAGGAGCTTTCAGTATGATGAAACGCTTTTTCGCCATGCTCATTTTCTTAATGCCGGTTTTCGTATTGGCCGAAGAGGCTGCTGGTGAGCATGAAATAACCATTCCATATAAAACGATTTTTTTTCAGGCACTCAACTTTGGTCTTTTTCTGTTGATCATTTTTGTAGTTGCTCGAAAAGCCGTCGCTCGCTACTTCCTGGACCGCGAAGAAAAATTCAAACAGGCTTTGTTAAGGGCGGAGGCCGCTCGAATCAATGCCGAACAGCAAAAGCGCGACATTGAACAGCGCCTTAATCTTTTGGAACAGTCGGCGACTGAAAATATCGAACAGGCCCGCGCTGAAGCGAAAGAGTTAAAAAATAAAATTCTCCATGAGGCACAGGATCTTTCAAAAAATCTGCGCGATGAAGCTAATCGAACCGCTCAGGTCGAGATCGAACGCGCCAAAGGCGAGCTTCGTGAAGAGCTATTGAGCCAGGCCATGACAATGGCGAAAAAAGTGTTGAATGAAAAAATGGTCGATCAGGATCAAAAGCGTCTACAAAACGAGTTTGTAGAAAAAATTCAGGTGGTTCGCCCATGAGAGTCCCAGAACTTGCGTCTCGTTATGCCAAAGCGATTTTTGACCTCTCGGGTGAAAACAAAAATCAAGATAAGGTTTTCGGGGATTTACGCGAAATCGGAACGATGCTTGAGCGCGAAAAAGACATCCTCGACTGGTTCACGACTCCCCTCGTAAAACCGGAAGAACGTCTGGCGGCAATTGAGAAAGCCGTTAAAACATCGGGAGTATCGGATGAGGTTCAAAAACTACTCGCCCTACTTGCCCGAAAAAACCGCCTGAAAGTGTTTACTGGTATCGTTCACGCTTTTCAAAACTTGAAAGACTCTGCAAATGGAGTTTGCCGTGGTACGGTTCGTTCCGCAACTGTGCTTGCCCCCGCGGAGCGCCAGAAGATTGAGTCGATTGTCGAGCAGGTCTTAAAAAAGAAAGTCATTATGACTTATAAAGAGGACCCGTCGGTCATCGGTGGTCTGGTTGCCCAGGTCGGAAGCTTTACTTTTGATGACAGCCTGCAGGCCCACTTACGTCGCATGAATGAAGAATTAAAGAGGAGAACGGTTTAATCATGGAAATGCAAATTCGCGCTGATGAAATCAGTAAGATTCTTAAAGAGCAGATCAAGAATTACAATAAAAACGTCGAGGTCAGCGAAACCGGCACCGTTCTCTCTGTTGGTGATGGCGTGGCTCGTATTTACGGACTGGAAACCGTTATGGCGGGCGAGTTAGTAGAGTTTCCGGGCGAAGTTTTCGGAATGGTCCTCAACCTTGAGCGAGACTCAGTCGGTGTGGTTATTTTCGGGGAAGACAGAGGCATTAAAGAGGGCGACACAGTTAAGCGCACGAAAAAAATCGTGCAAGTCCCAGTGGGCGAAGCACTGCTTGGGCGAGTTGTTGACCCGCTTGGAAACGCAATCGATGGACGCGGCCCGATGGTCACTCCGCATACACGAATCGTTGAATTGAAAGCACCAGGTATCGTTTATCGTTATCCCGTTACAGAGCCGCTGCAGACAGGCATTAAAGCCATTGATGCAATGATTCCGATTGGACGTGGCCAGCGCGAATTGATCATTGGCGACCGTCAAACCGGTAAGACGGCCATTGCCATTGACACAATCATTAATCAAAAAGGTCAGAACGTTCAGTGTTTCTACGTAGCCATTGGTCAAAAACGTTCAACGGTCGCACAAGTGGTTGAAAAACTTCGTGCTGCTGGCGCCATGG
>JAYVXN010000504.1:0-3143 GCA_043785085.1 Bdellovibrionales bacterium
TTGAAGTATCAATTTCAGTAAATTTTTGATTTTTTTGTAGTTCAAAAATGCAGCCGCAACCCACTGTAGTTCATGGATATTTTCAAAAACGCGATGGCAATTGGATTTTTTGGATTCAGTAAACTTGGAGTTTAAAAAATCAACTTCCAGTTTATTTCGATAGTGTTGTTTGTTGGTAAAGTTCGCGTGGCATCCAAGTGAAGCCAAAGGCCCGCGACTTGGACCAGCCGAACCGCGACAAGAGGCCCGTGGCATTTTGGCGAGTATAGTAGTCAGCACCAGCACGGCGCAGAACGTTTGGTGGTATTTTCAAGCCGGTGGCTGCCTCGACGGCTTGGTAATATATTTTGCGGGCACAAAGTGTTGAGATTGGTCGATTGTGGCGAGCCCGCGGGTGCAGGATTAGCGGCTGGCGCGGTAGATCTACGTTGACGTGCCTGAATCGCGCTCGCCAATCTTTAATAAAGCGCCTCTGAAGATCCATCAGCCACGCTGGCCCATCGGGAAGGCATAAGACTTGGTCCCTTCGATAACGGCTGTTTCCACAGGTAAGGGCTCCTCGATGGAAAATAATTTTTAGTTTGTGGGCATCAGTTTCTATTGTTGCAAACGTCATTTCCTTGCAGGTTACGCCCCAGAAAAAAACCAGAGCCAACATCATTGCAGCCTCAGAGTTCGAGCGAGTTGACTTGATGAACGCCTGAACCTTTTTAATCTGTTCCTCGGAGCAAACCATCAGTCTTGCTCGACGCATGGACACCCCAATGCGCTCAAAAGGATTGGACAAGAGGTAGCGCTCTCGCTGAGCCCAGTGATAAAGACGGTCGAGTGGCTGATGAACTTTGAAAATATCTGCAGTTGCCAAAGCCAAATAGTCGCGGGCCATTTTCTCTGATGCCGACCAAGGGTCAACGTCGTGACTTAATCTCAGCCAATCGTGGAACTTTTTAAAGCTGTGGACTATCGCCAGTACCGTTTTTTCACTGTGCCTGGATTTTCGTAAATGCGCGATATAATGTTCCAGCGGTTTAATGATGCTTTGATCCAAGCTCGTGACCTTGCTGTTAACGTCCCAAACATAACCCTCTTCGCGGATCGGTAGCACGCCCAGCTCTTGAAGAACCAATCCCACCTTTATAATGGGGCATCCCATCTTGATGCCACCGTGTCCAGTGGCAAAAGCAGCAAGCTCCAATGAGCTTTTTTTGACGGACGCCCAGGATTCAAGTTGTTTAAGCGTCGTCTTGCTTTCTAAAAAAGTAATAAATATTTTAGCATCATGGAAATGCCGAGACCCTATCTGGTAGCGATGAAGGTATCTCACAAAGAGAGTAAAAATATTCCGACTATAAGGCGCAAGGTTGATCGCACGGAGCTTGAGCAGATTCGTTTTTTTTGAGTATCGCTGGTGATTGTCGCAATGATTGCATAGAGTTCTGCTGTGACAAAATATTCTTACCTTCCCGCAGGATAAGCAATTTCTCGTAACCCGTGGCTGTCGAAGGTTTTCAAATGGGTTTGTGTCAACATACGATTTCTCTATCATCCAGTTGTAAAATACTTTCATTTGTCGGATCAAATGGCCGGCCTGCGCCAGCTTCTCTTCAGGTAAAGTTGCAATAAAAGCCTTGGCATCCTCCTCCAAAGCACCAGCAAATGGCTTTTGGCCAAGGTGGTCCGACCAACGCCTGACGGTCGCAATGGTGCGAAGACCATAAATTGCTGGATTGCCTACAGAGACCTCGCCAAAAAACTCTTTTGCCCAGGACTTAAGGGGTTCTCGAAGACGCTTTAATTGTTCACTTCGCTCTGTCGTTTTCTCGTTCCGCAGGGGTGGGATCAAACCCAATTGATCCAGGTGGCGCCCAACCTGCAAAATGGGACAGCCCGTCTGCGGCCGCTGGACATAGTGGAGATTGATTTCCTTTGCGATGGCAAAAACATCCCGCCAAGATCTGATCGGTTCAATTTGATTTGCGCCGAGGTAGGTTGCAAATTTTCTTGCAAGCGGGATGTCGGCATCGCAAACAAAACGCGCCCGTGTTGACTCCAGGTATTTTGCAAAAATAAATCCGTTGTTAGGACTTGCCGGTTTAAAATCCTGCTCGAGGCGATCAAGAACTCTACGATTAATTTTTTTCGTGTAACATTTACGGCAAAGACCCGCCATGACCACGGGGATGCCATCACAGGTCTCGCACCTTTCGTTAGTTCTTTTCATAGTCCCGCGGCTCTGGAAAATTTTTTGTCCCGATCTTTGCTTTTGGCGTGTTCTTAAATGAAAGCTTGGTTTTTCGCTCGGGGTTGAAGGACTTGGGTGCAACCTTCAAAAGGCTCGACAACTCGCAATCAAGAGCTGAGCAAATTATTTCCATCGTCTCAAGCCGAATCATTTTTGGCTGCTTATTGACGTATTTGCAGAGATTCGCCACCGAGATCACCACGCCGGTCTTTTTCACAATCAAGACTTGCAGCTCAGTGACCGAGTAAATTTGGTTCTTCTCGGCCATCATTCGCCTAAGATTCCAACGAATCATTGTTTACACCCTCAAGAGTGTTCAAAATTTTCTGATCCATCCAGGCCTCGGAGTGTCGGATGTAGGCATGCACCGTGTTTGGCGTCACATGCCCCAAAAGCTGCACCAAAATGGAAAGTTGATGGGGAAAACGTTCGATGAACCTGGTTGCAAAAAGTCTACGCATCCAGTGCCAACTCAAATGATCTCCCACGGCAAAACCATTTTCATTGACGGTTTCTTTAATATCCGCGATCGCACCTAGCATCGAACCATAAGAAATGATCTGGCCACCACGTGTAGGGAACAGGTACGGACTCGAGGACCCGCCAATATGTGGCCGGTGGTTTTTCAGGTAGTACGTGAGGGTGTCTCGCGCAAGCGGCGTGAATAGTGTCACCCGCGTGCGCTTCCCAGAACCATGCGTGCTTTTGCCAAAACGCGTTTGCAGCTTTCGGCTCTTAAAAAATAAATCTAAGTCCGTTTCAAGATGGCTCACCTCAGCAGCCCTGAGGCCACTTTCGCCAGCTAAAACAATCATCGCGTAGTTGCGTGCCTTGATATGCCGGTGGCCCGCTCCGGCAAGGTAATGCTCCCTGATGGCAGCATAAAACGCATAAAGCCTTT
>JAYVXN010000505.1:0-3138 GCA_043785085.1 Bdellovibrionales bacterium
TACGTTGAGTCCAAATTTTCTGAGCAAGTCGTCAGATTCGGGCTTCTGGAGCAAGCGTCAGCGGTTCCGACCGAAAGTTTATGCAACATTGGGGTAAAGCAAACCTCTATATAAACTAAAACTATTTATTTCAAGCAAAAAAAAAGGCCGGCGAAGAGCCAGCCTTTGGTCGGTATGAGTGCTTATTAAACTTTCAAGTCATCGCGTGTCCGAACGATTTTTGTGATCAAGCCGAATTTGATTGCAGCTTCGGGTGACATCCAATGGTCGCGATCCAGAGCTTTTTTAATCGTGTCGAGGGTATTGCCGGTTTCTTCGGCATAAAGTTCCACAATGCGATTTTTCGTATCGATTAAATCCTTGGCATGAATCTCAATATCCGAAACAGAGCCGCCGAGACCGCCTGAAATTGATGGCTGATGCACGAGAAATTTGCTGTTCGGAAAAGCAAAACGCAGTTTTGGTTTCGCACAAAGTGCGATGATCGATCCCATACTTGCTGCCAGTCCAGTGACCACCGTCACAATCGGCGGGCGAATAAATCGAGCCGTATCAAATATCGAAAAGCCTGAATGAACTTCGCCGCCGGGGCTGTTGATCATCAAATAAATAGGCTCCTTGTCATTGGCGCGCTCCATAGCGAGGAGCTTGGAATTGGTCACATGCGCAAGTTTCGCGTTGACTGGTGCGCTAATTAATATGACACGTGCTTCAAACAGCTCTTTTTCCTCGTGTTGTGAGGTCTTTTCGGACTTGCCTTCTTTTGCCGGAGTTTCTTTTTCCGGCTCTTCGTTGGCCCATTCATTTTTCTTCGAAAATTGAGAATCAGATTGCGACATTGTTCCTCCACTGTCGGACAGCTATTGGATATTCTGACAAATCTCAAGAAGGACGTCCACATAATCATCGGCAGGTCGGGGTACAGACACAGAACGTCAGATGCTGAATAAGTCGAGTTCCGAGCTGCGTGATGAGGTCCATAAAATTAAAAAAAAGTTGGAACAAGCACGAATTCGACGTATGAAGAAGCATAATGTCAATTGCCCTCACATGAGAGACGCACGGTCAGAAAAATCAGTGCGATTGCATGACATTGCCAACAGATTTTGAGAGAGAGCGACATGAAGCCATTATTCATTTTTATTTTAGTCCTGCTTTTAGGCCACAGTTTTTCTTTTGCTGAAGAGGCGGCACCGCAACCACCTCTCCAATCTGAAGCCGCACCCGTCGCAACTCAGCGTGCCTCGATTAAAACTGGAAAAGAGGCATTGCAGGGATATTTTAAAAACGTTCGAAAGCCCCATGCTAAAAAGAAAAGGTCAGCAAAATCCAAAAAAAGTCCCAAATAAATAATAATAATTTATCAAATAAAGGGGTGATGACCTGTGACGGTGTCAACCAAAGTTTTATCTCGCTCTGATATTTTCAAGCAGCTTGAGGAGATTCCGGTGCATCCCGCTCGCCAGAATTACCTGGCCATGTTTTCGAGCTGGTTTGGCGGGATCACGCGCGAAGTGCCGTTGATGTTGGTGCCCATTGATGATCACGTGGTTCATCGTGGCGACGGGATTTTTGAAGCGATCAAATGCCTTGATGGACGAATATATACCCTTGAACGACATCTGGCCCGCCTCGAGCGCTCAGCGCGATTTGTGCAAATGGCGCTCCCATATTCGCGAACTGAAATCATAGATATCATCAAAGAAACAATTCGTGTCGGTGGGAGTCGAGATTGTTTGATTCGTCTCTATGTCACCCGCGGGCCCGGAGGATTTACGACCAACCCCTATGAGTGCTTGAGTACTCAAATGTATGTCGTTATCACGACCTTGAAGGCCTTGGCAGAAGAAAAGTTTCGTTCAGGGGTGATCATGGCGACAAGCCAGATACCAGTCAAAGAAGGTGCCTTTGCCACGGTTAAAAGCTGTAATTATTTGGCAAATGTCTTGATGAGAAAAGAAGCTGTCGATGCCGGAGTGGATTTTACGGTGTCGGTGGATCCGGATGGTCATCTGGCTGAGAGCTCAACTGAAAATTTCGCTATTGTCACGACTGAGCGAGAGTTATTGGTGCCGTCTTTTACCCGTACACTTCATGGAATCACGATTTCGCGAGTTCTTGAGCTCGCGCAACCGCTTCTGCATACGGGTGAATTGAAAAAAATTGCGGAGTCGCGATTCACTCTTGAGCAAGCTTATGCGGCGTCTGAAGCGATGTTCATAGGCACGACTTTAGATGTCATTAGCGCTGTCAAATTTGACGGTCACACAATCGGAACGGGCCGCCCGGGCCCGCTGGCTCGCCACTTTCGAGAACTCTTACTTCAAGATCAAAAAGGTGGTTCTGAAGTTATTGAGGTGTCATTTTAGCCTGTCCGGTATCGCTGATCAATTCTTTGCAGCTGTTTTTTACACATTCAAGTTTTGGCAGCGGCGTGACATCGCAGGTCGATAAAACCGGATCAAGCTGGTTGAGAGTTTTATCATTGTCCATATACTGTGCGACTTTTTTCTTAATCTCACTGTGCTTTTTGTTTTTCTTTGAAACTGTCAAATAAGCCATCGGGCCGCCACACGGTTTTGCTCCGAGTTCAAGGGCTTCGCAATCACTGCGTTTCTTGCAGTGCAGATCATTATTCAAGAGTGTGATTTCTTTTTTTAAACTTTGTTTTGTTTCTTTCAGAACTGTGACATTATTTTCGGCGGCATGCACCGAAAGACTGAGAAAGAGAAAACAGATTCCGCTGTTGAGCTTGCGCATGAAACCTCCCAGCAAGTGGAGCAGTTTGTGGAACAATTGATCATGAAATGACAGTAAAGGGGGAAGTGTGACCGAGTCAAGTGCCAGCGAAGCAGTAGGAATGGCGTGAAAACCGTGTTTGCGATGTTTTTTGGAATCAGTTTTGCGCCATCAGTCGATGAGTCAACGATGCAATATTTCGTCAATGCTGTGAAACAAATTTTAACAGACGGCGGCGGAACAAGTTCCTGCTAATGGCCTGAGTCAGGTTCATGTTTACCCCAATGTTGGCATAAACTTCCGGTCGGAACCGCTGACGCTTGCTCCAGAAGCCCGAATCTGACGACTTGCTCAGAAAATCTGGACTCAACGTACGGTGTACGTACGCCTCGTCCAGAT
>JAYVXN010000506.1:0-10158 GCA_043785085.1 Bdellovibrionales bacterium
GGTGCCGCCGGTATTGATGAATCCCGACCGCAATTGGATTATGGTCTCGTGGAATTTACCCGTCTCTGGAAAGGTCAGTGATTGAAATGGCCTCAGTGATTGAATTATGGATTGCCACCGGAAACCAAGGCAAACTCAATGAGTTTAAAATGCTGCTCAACCGAGTTCCACTGCAAATCTTCGCGCAAAGTGCGCTGCCAGTATTTTCCGCGCCACCTGAAAATGGCGATAGCTTTTTAGCCAATGCCCGCATCAAGACTCGGGCACTCCGTTCAGTGAAAAATAATCATTGGGTGATGGGTGAAGATTCTGGGCTCATCGTTGACGGCTTGGGTGGTTTACCCGGAATTCACTCCGCTCGTTATTCTGGCCCGAAAGCCTCTGAGGCCGAAAACACCGCGAAGCTCTTGAAAATGGTGCAAATTCGCACAGCCACAAACCGCAAAGCCCATTTTACAAGTGTCGTGGTCGCCTATTCACCCAGTGGCGAAGAGTTTATATTTGAAGGACAACTGAGTGGTGAAATCGCCAAAGCCCAAAAAGGCAATTCAGGTTTTGGCTACGACAATGTCTTCATGCCCGAAAACCAAACGCAAACCCTGGCTGAACTCGGCTTGGCCTTTAAAAACAAAACCTCGCACCGCGCGAAAGCCATTGAACTGATGGTCGAAAAACTTGGGTCACTTTGGCAAAATGAACTCTAATTTCGCATTGAGTTAGGTCCTTTGCAGACCACAGTTAGGAAGGAGCCGTGTTCGATGGGCAAAATCTTGCCTATCTTATGATCACGACTCAGATTTCTCGTTAGTTTCTAGACAAGACCACTGCTTTGGGCTACAACTGCCGCCCATGCAGGGCTTAAAGATTTTCTCAGGAAATTCAAATAAAGGGTTCGCCACATCGGTCGCTCGTGAAGCTGGAGTTGAACTCGGCTATTGTGAGATCAGTCGCTTTGCCGATGGCGAAATTCAATGTGAAATTCATGAGAGTGTTCGCGGTGATAGCGTATTTGTGATTCAAAGCACCTGCCCTCCCGTGAACGAAAACTACATGGAACTTTTCATTATCCTAGACGCTCTGAAACGGGCATCCGCGAAGCAAATTACTGCCGTTTTACCCTATTATGGTTATGCCCGGCAAGATCGCAAGGTCGCTCCACGGGCTCCTATCTCTGCGAAATGTATGGCAGATCTTTTGACTTCGGCCGGGGCCACTCGCGTTGTTTGCGTTGATCTCCATGCTGCTCAGATTCAAGGGTTTTTTAACGTACCTGTGGATCACCTTTTTGCCATTCCGACTCTCGCGCGCGCTTGGCGCGAACGCTTTGGATTTGGTGAGGAATTTGTTGCTGTCAGTCCCGATGCTGGCGGCGTTGAGCGCACGCGAGCCTTCGCTAAACGCATTGAATGCACGATTGCAATCATCGATAAGCGCCGAACCGGCCCGAATGAGGCCAAAGCGCTGCATTTGATTGGTGATGTGCGCGATAAAACCGCCATTATTGTTGATGATATGATTGATACTGCCGGGACCCTTACGCAAGCAGTTGACAGCTTGCTAAAAAATGGGGCAAAAAAGGTGATTGCCGTTGCCACACATGCTGTTCTCTCTGGCCCTGCTGTCAGTCGATTAACTGAATGTGGCATCGATAAAGTACTGGTCACGGATACGATCCCGCTCAGTGCCGCAGCTTTGGATTGCAAAAAGATTGAAACGATTACGGTCGCGCCTTTGGTGGCCGAGGCTATTCGGCGAATTTACGGAAACGCTTCCGTGAGCTCGCTTTTTGATATTTAAGGTTAAAATTTTTTAGAAGAAATTATTTGCACACAAGTTTTTGTACTAAAGATTTTGTACTAAAGATTTTGTATAGAGGAAGGTTTTTATGAATAAAGCGACAAATCGCATCGAATTGCCCGTTCAGACACGTGCTTCTGGTAAGCACCACTCACGTCAGTCGCGCTTGAATAAATTAATTCCGGCTGTGGTTTATGGCCCAAAAACTGGCAACAAAAACCTTCTCCTCGACGAAGTTTTAATTCAAAAATATGTTGGCCGTCGTTATGAGTCGACGATCTTTTTACTCAAGAGCGATGATCCGTCACTGGATAAAGCCCACGTTCTGGTTAAATCGGTGCAAACTCACCCCGTTTCTCGCCGTCCCGTGCATATTGATTTCTATGCTCTGGATATGTCACAAAATATTCGCGTTCGTATTGCGATCCGTTTGGATGGCAAGGCCGTTGGTTTGACTGAGGGCGGTTTGTTACAAGCGATCACTCGTGAAGTTGAGATCGAATGTAAACCGGATTCAATCCCTGAGTTGATCACAGCGGATGTTTCAAACCTCCACGTCGGTGATTCTCTGCACGTGTCTGACCTTCAGGTTCCAGACGGTGTGAAGATCATTTCAAACGCAGGTCTGACGATTGCGACAGTTTCAGTTATGGCTGAAGAAGTTGTGGCTCCTGTGGCTGCTGCGGCTCCTGCTGAAGGTGCGGCTCCTGCTGCTGGCGCGACTCCTGCTGCCGCTGCCGCTGCTCCGGCTGCAGACAAGAAGAAGTAAGCTCACGATATGTGGCTTGTGATTGGCCTTGGCAACCCAGGCGCCAAGTATCTTCTCAATCGGCATAACATCGGTTTCATGGCGCTTGATCATTTCGCTGCCGGGCTAGGCAGTCCGAAATTCAAAGACGAGCGCCAAGCTCTGGTGTGCCGATGTAAACTCGATGACGAAGAAGTCCTCTTCGTCAAACCGCAAACCTACATGAATAAGTCCGGAGAGTCCGTACGGGCTCTCATGGATTTTTATAAAATCGACTTTGGCAAAATCATCGTGGTTCACGATGAGATCGAGCAAGCCTTTGGCGTGATCAAGGTTTTAAAAAACCGCGGCGCCGGTGGCCACAATGGTATCAAAAGCATCACGGAAATGCTCGGCACCCAAGATTATCTGCGTCTGAGACTGGGCGTCGGTCGTCCGCCCGATCCGCGTATGGATTTGGCCGCCTATGTGCTGCAAGATTTCTCAAGTGATGAGAAAACTCTCATGAATCGCTATTTGGAAGTCGCTGGAGACACGATCGAGAGTATCATCTTCGATGGTAGCGAAAAAGCCGCGAGCAAATTCAATCGCAGCGCTCTTGAATAGCCGATCTATTTGAAGTGTGCTATAACCGTCCGATAACCAAGGAATAAAAAAATGGCTCTACAAGTCGGAATCGTCGGTTTACCGAACGTCGGAAAAAGCACGTTGTTCAATGCTCTCACTTCGGCCAAAGCTGAAGCCGCCAACTACCCGTTTTGCACGATCGACCCGAACGTCGGTGTCGTCACTGTACCGGATGAGCGCTTACGAAAAATCTCAGAATTAATTAAACCGAAGTCGCTGGTCCCTACAGCGATGGAATTCGTCGATATCGCGGGCCTCGTCGCCGGTGCTAGCAAAGGTGAAGGCCTCGGTAACCAGTTTCTCGGGCATATCCGCTCAACCGACGCGATCGTGCATGTGGTGCGCTGCTTTGATGATCCCAACATCGTGCATGTCGCTGGTAGTGTCGAGCCGATTCGCGATATCGAAACCATCAACACAGAGCTGATGCTCGCTGATCTTGATAGCGTCGATAAGCGCCTGCAGAAAGTCGAAAAAGCCGCCAAAGTCGGCACTGACAAAAAAGCCAAAGCTGAATTCGATGCGATTAAGCCCATTCATGAGGCACTCACCAAGGGCCTTCCCGCCCGATCCGTGCCGTCAGACGAAGCCAGTGCGCTCATTGTTAAAGACTTGCACCTGCTCACCTCAAAGCCGGTTTTGTATGCTTGTAACGTGAATGAAGAAGATTTCTCAAAAGGCGGCAATCAGTGGACCAAGCAGGTATTCGCGCACGCCGAAAAAGAAGGTAACAAAGCTCTGATTATTTGTTCTGCGATGGAAGCCGAAATCGCCCAACTTCCGAAAGAAGAGCAAGCGGAATTTCTCGCCACCATCGGTGCTAGTGAGCCTGGTTTAAATCGCTTGATCATGGAAGCCTACAAGCTACTGGATTTGTTTACCTACTTCACCGCTGGCGAAAAAGAAGTTCGCGCCTGGACGATTCGCCGGGGCATGAAGGCTCCTCAGGCAGCCGGTGTGATTCATACGGATTTTGAACGTGGGTTTATTCGCGCTGAGACTTATCATAGCGAAGATCTTTTTTCTTTGAAGTCTGAGCAGGCTGTGAAGGATGCGGGCAAGTATCGCTCAGAGGGCAAGGAATACATCGTTAAAGATGGGGATATTTTGTTCTTTCGATTTAACGTTTAGCCTTGCCCTAGTGCACGATTTCAATCAACCGGCGCGCTCGAAATAAAATCAGCAGTCCTGGAATCGTCATCACCATGCAAGCTGCGAAAAATAGGGGCCAGCCCAGATAAGCCTGCATAACCCCAGTCAGAGCATTGAAATAAATCTGTACCTTCATCAAACTCGTCATCAGTGAGTACTGAGTCGCGGTGAAGCGCTTATTGGTTTGACTCGCCATGAACGCGGTGAACGCCGAAGTCGCCATGCCGCTCGTAAAATTCTCAACAATGATCGCGCAAGCCAACATCACATGATTTTGTCCAAGGACCGCCAGAAGTGAAAACAAGAGCAGCGATACCGATTGTAAGATTCCGAAAAACCACAGTGAACGATAAAGTTTCAAGCGCAGAGTGATCGCACCACCGGCAAGACTGCCGAGGATCATCGCCCAAATGCCAAAGCTCTTTGCAACGACGGCGATTTCAGTTTTACTGAAACCCTGTTTTATAAAAAAGGTCGTGTATAATTCTGAGGCCATCGACTCGCCGACTTTATAAAAAACCACAAAGGCCAAAATCGTCAAAGCACCGTCGCGCTGAAAAAAATCCTTTAATGGCCCGACGACTGAATCGCGTAAAGATTTAGGTGGCGGCACCGACACTTTCGGTTCAGGGCAAAGCAAGGTGGTCAAAAGCCCAACGCTCATGAGGGCCGCCATGACCACATAGGTTTGTGACCAAGTGAGATGATCGGCGGTAAACAAGGCACCCGCTCCGGCGACGAGAATGGCAATGCGGTAGCCGATCACATAGAGAGAAGATCCTAGTGCCAGCTCATCCTCACTGAGAATTTCTCGGCGGTAGGCATCGACGACGATGTCTTGGCTGGCACTGCAAAACGCAACCAAGACCGAGAAGGCCGCAACTAAGGTCAATTGGGTTTTCGGATCAACGTTTGATAACGCCAGTAAAGAGAGCACCAAGCCGATTTGCGAAATCAGTAACCAACTGCGCCGTCGGCCGAGCCGCAAGGGCACAAAACGATCCATCACTGGTGACCACAAAACTTTATAGGCATAGGGTAAGGCCACCAGCGCAAAGAAGCCGATGGTTTTGATATCAATGCCGCTCTCGGTGAGCCAGGCTTTTAGAGTTGAACCGACGAGAAGCAGCGGCAGACCGCTTGAAAAGCCCATCAATAAGACAATGAGCTGACGCGGGTTTTTGATGGCGGCGGAGAGTTTTGACATACTGTACTTTAGAATGAGTCACATAAGCGCACAAGAATGGCTAGATTGAACTCGACAATGGGCTAGCCTTCGCGCGCGTTGATTTGTCGAGTCAGGTATTCGCTCGGAATCGTGAGTTCCTCAGCTGAAATGATAGTAGCGAAGATTGCAGCCGACATGCCGGGCCGAGGCTTTTTCTACTGACCGAGAAACCTCCAGCGCTGGAGGTAGGGGTGCAGCAAAAATGCCGGCGAGCCTTAGACGGAGACCACCACAGGCTAGCGATTCTTCATCTTCGGATCAAACGCATCTCGCAAGCCATCACCGAGAAAGTTAAACGCCAGCATCGTGAAAAACAGTGCCATTCCCGGAAACAAAATCAAATGCGGGTAAGATTTCGCGCGCCAACCGTCGTTGGCTAAAACTCCCCAGGAGCTATAAGGCGGCTGCAAGCCTAAACCAATGAAACTGAGAAAACTTTCAAACAAGATATTCCCAGGAATTTCAAAGGTCAGCATGATGATCACCGGGCCCAAAATATTTGGCAGGATATGCCGAGCGACGATCCAGCGAGAGGGGGCACCGACGGCCCGAGCCGCTTCAACAAATAGCATTTGCTTCACCTGCAGCACTTGACCGCGCACCAAGCGCGCCAGGCTCACCCAGCCAACCACACTGAGTGCGAGGAAAATTCCGACCAGAGCCTTTAGCTCGGGATTATCAAAAAGGTGCACGGAATTAAAAATCACCGTCACTAAAATCAAAAGCACCAAAGACGGAATTGAAAACATGATATCAACAATTCTCATCATCAGTGAATCAACCCAGCCTCCGAGCCAGCCAGAGATCGCGCCGTAGATTCCGCCGAGAATCAAGGCAAAGACCGCTGTGAAAACTCCGACCGACATCGACATGCGCGAGCCATAAATGATCCTTGAGAGCATATCGCGCCCGAGGCTATCGGTGCCTAAAAGATTATGTGCATTCGGAGTTTGTAAAACCCGCGAGATGTCTTGCGTCTCAAAAGAATAAGGTGCAATCACGTCAGCAAAGATCGCAATTAGGCAAACGACAGTGATAAAGCCCAGTGAGATCACTGCTGCTTTGTTTTTTTTCAATCTCTTCCACGCATCCGACCACAGGCTGCGGGACATTTGTTTTTCACTCATAACTTCATGCCTTAAGATAATTTAATTCGCGGATCAACGAAGGTGTACAAGATATCAACGAGCAGATTCGAAACCACTAAGAGGGCTGCATACACAAAAGTCACGCCCAAGATCAGCGGATAATCCCGATTGGTCACACTTTGTACGAAATGCTTGGCCGAGCCAGGGATCGCAAAAATCACTTCAATGACAAACGAGCCAGAGAGAAGTCCCGCAATCATCGGCCCTGAATACGACAAGACCGGTATCAGTGAATTGCGCAACACATGTTTAAACAAAACTGATTTCTGCGGCAGGCCCTTGGCTTTCGCGGTCCGGACAAAATCTGATTGAATCACGTCCAAGACGCTCGATCGGGTCAGACGCGCGATAATCGCTGAGGGGCGAATGCCCAAGGTGATCACTGGCAAGATATAATAGGCCGGTCCTTCCCATAAGGCCGGCGGCAGAAAGCCTTGCAGAAAAGCAAACGGAATTCCGAAGCTGAAAATCAAGACCAATAATGGCCCAACCATGAAACTCGGAAGTGCCACACCACTGATCGCTAAAAACATCGCGGCCGAATCCCAGATGGTGTTGTGTTTGGCGGCGGCAAAAATTCCGAGCGGAATGCCGATCGCAAACGAGAGCAGCATCGCATAGAAACCGAGCTGAAAAGATGCGGGCAGACTTTCTGAGACAATTTCCGTGACGTTTCGCCCGACATATTTATATGACTCGCCGAGATCACCGTGTGCGAGCCGGCCGAGGTAATCGAAATACTGCTTCATCAATGGATCATTGAGACCGTATTTGGCTTCGATATTGGCTTTGACTTCGGGCGGAAGCGCTTTCTCCTGATCAAAGGGGCCGCCAGGTAAAAACCGCAAGAGACAAAATGTCAGGGTTGCGATGATAAACAAAACCATCACCGCCTCTAAAATTCGCCGGGTTACGTAAATGAGCATATTGCTACGAATGACCGCATAAGCGCAAAAAATCAAGCCAGTGACTAGGATCAGCCACTTGATTGCGGCTGGAATCTCGTAGCCCGAGAGATCAAAGCCAATGGCCGAAAGAATGGCGACCACCCAAGCTCCACCGAGCAGACGAGTGAGCGTGCGATAGAAAAGAAACTGATCCGTCATGGCGCCTTCAGCCGAACGCCTTTAAAGAGGTATTTCCCTAAAGCATTGACTGGAAAATCCTCAACCCGCTCATTAATCAAATAATGCGTCACGCCCGTATACAGAGGAATCACCGGAACCTCATCCTCGACAAGAATCTTCTGGGCCTCTGAATAAAGTTTTCGTCGCTCTTCTTTTTCCACCACACTCGCCGCTTTTTTCACAATATCATCAAACTTAGCGCTCTGCCAAAACGTATGATTATTGTCAGATCCGGTCATCATCAAGGTCATGAAATTATCCGGATCTGGATAATCCGCGGCCCATCCTGAACGGAACAAATGCGAAGGGTCGGTTTTCTGATTGGCGAGAAACACCTTCCACTCCTCATTTTTAAGTTCGACATTGATGCCGAGATTTTTCTTCAGCTGCGCTTGAACATTTTCGGCGACCTTTTGATGATCTTCATTGGTGTTGAACTTCAGCTCGATTTTAGGAAAAGTCGCTGGGTCTTTAAAGCCCGCTTTGCTGAGATCCTCTTTGGCCTTTTCGACATTGAAGGTCAAGCCTCGATCCGCCTCGTAACCAAACATTCCGGCCGGAACAAAACTCGTCAGTGGAATCTGCCCGCCAGCAAGAATCTGCACAATCTGCTGACGGTCAATCGCCTGACTGATCGCTCGCCTGACCAACACATTATCCATTGGCGGTTTATGGGTGTTGATGGCGTAGAAATACGACGTCAATGTGCCCGTCTCGCGAAAACCTTTGCGAGTTTTGAGTTTACGGATTTCAGTCGAAGGTAAACCAATCAGCACATCAATTTTGCTGGCATCAAAGAGACTGCCGGCGGTTGATTGCTCCTGAATCATATAAGCGACGACATATTTGATCAATGGTTTCTCGCCGTAGTAGTGGTCGTTGCGTTCCATCACGATCATTTTATCATGTTGCCAAGCCGCTAAGCGATAAGGACCGAGCGAAACATGGTGACCGGCTTCGGTCCATTTGTCTCCGTACTTTTTAATGAGATCCAGACGAATCGGAAAAGTGCTTGAGTGCGTGAGTAAATAAGGAAAGTACGACATCGGCTTTTCAAGTTCGACGGTAATTTCATTTGGGGCGGTGACCTTGACCCCAACCTCATTAAAGTCTTTGATCTTACCTTCGTTAAAAGCGCGGGCATTTTTGAGATCAAAAAGAAAATAAGCGTACTCACTCGCCGTCGCACGCTCAAGCAAGCGCTGCCAGCCATCCAAGACTTGCTGAGCTGTAAACTCAGCACCGTCAGACCATTTCACACCCGGGCGTAAGGTGAGTTTCCACTTCTGAGCTGACTCACTTGGCTCCCATTTCAGCGCGAGCCCTGGTAGCAGACCTAACTCTTTATCGTGAATATCATAGGCGACCAGGCCTTCCATGACGTTGTCATGAATGATGGCCGAAGTCGTATCGATTGATTTATTCCAATCCAAGGACGGAGGCTCCGTACTCAGATTTATTTTTAGAGTCTCGGCACTCTTGAGAGCAGTCTTCAAGGCCACGCCATTTGTCGGAATGAGATCGACTTCGAGATCCCGATTTTTTTTAGTGCAGGCTGAGAACAGAACCAGGCTGAGTAGGGCGACGATTAGAGGCTGAGTCATGTGTGAGCTCCCTTTGGAGCTTTCTGTTTTTTCATCGTGAGGGGGATTAGTCAAGATATCGGGTGCCGGGGCGGACAACGGAATGCGTTAGGGAGTGCGGCGGGCCGAGGGTTGTTTGCTGTTACGATGCAGTTACCAGTTCTCATTCAACGCAGTCTTCTCATCCAAAGTCACCCCGACCGGCTTCACCAACCACTTGAGATTTCGACCCTGTCCCGAATAAAGAAGCGAGTAAATCTGCACATTGCGCACCACCCGCTTCACATAATTGCGAGTCTCGACAAACGGAATATGCTCGATGAATTCATCCATATCCAGCACACCAAAACCGCGCACCCAACTGGCAACGCGATGAGGACCGGCGTTGTAGCCAGCGGCGACAAGAGGCAGGCTCCCACCGAGGCGTTCAAGGAGACGCTGCAAATAGCGGGTGCCATAGTGAATATTCGATTCAGGATCTAGGAGCTGATGCGGATCAAATTCCTTTTGGCCTAAGAGACCCGCGACATTTTGGGCGGTGAACGGCATCAATTGCATCAGGCCGAGTGCGCCGACCGGCGATTGAGCGTCACGGCGATAATGACTTTCGGCACGCATGATCCCCCATATGAGTTCTTCAGGCACACTGAAATTTTTGGCATTGGTGGTGACCGCTTGGTCGTAAGCACGAGGATAAGTGTACTCCCACAGTTGCCTGGCTCCTTGAATACCGCCGCGAATGCGCTGC
>JAYVXN010000507.1:0-3134 GCA_043785085.1 Bdellovibrionales bacterium
TCTGGGCACCAGACCAAGCCATGCGGAAAACTGACGTCCATTTTTAAATGCTCGAGGATCGGGCGCTGCGGCGGTCAATGCGGTTGCCGCGATCACCCCTATTCCTTTAATTTGAGTCAGCCTCTGGCAAGCCTCGCTGTTTTTTGCGATGGCTTTGAGTCGAAGGTCTGTAAGCACTACGTCCAGTCTTGCTGACAATATCTGCTGAACGGCTATTCTCCTGGGACAATCCAAACGGAGGCATAGTCAATGAAGCACAAAATTACTCAAAGCATGGTTAGGCTGAGCAGAATCAAGCGTGAATTTGCAAAGCAGCGCGCCAACGGGAGCCATCAGGCGTTGGGGTATCCAGCGCCACTCAGAAAACTGGCTCTCTTGGGGATCAAACAGGGGCATTCGACAGGTGCGGTTGCGCAAGCGTCAGGAGTCACTACCAACTCTCTGAGGAACTGGCTTCGAGCGACGACTGTCGGCGAGGCTTCATTGGAAGGGGCCGTCGAGCTCAAGCTCATCTCAGGGGCAGGTAAAATGCTTACTCGGCAGGATCGGGGATTGCCCCCCAAGTCTGAAATGGATCCTGTGGCTAAAATTCGATTTCGATCCGGAGTAGAACTTGAGCTTCCAGTTTCCTCCTTGACCCCGTCGTGGATGGTTATGCTCAACGGTGGGACGCTCTGATGATGCCCGCCAATCGCCGACAACGGATCTGGCTGGCCATGCATCGTGTTGACTTCCGTCGCCAACACGATGGGCTTTTGGCTGAGTCCTACAAGATGAACCTCGATCCCTTCTCCGGCGACGTCGTGATTTTTATTGGGCGCAACCGCCGGAGCCTCAAGGTCCTTTACGCAGATACGACAGGACTCTGGCTGTCTGCGAAGAAGTTCACGATAGAGGCGATGAAAACGAAGCTCGGATTTCTCCTGGAGCCCTCCTGTCAGTCGATCACAGCAGCAGAGCTTGCGATGTTGACGGAGGGATCAGCGTATACGATTGGAAAAAAAGTGGCAGTATACACAAAGAATATTGACTTGAGATCGGAGATCATTCAAACATCATCGTCAACATGAATTCAACTGACGATCAGCAGGCGATTTCAAAACAGGAACTGGGGACTTTGATTGCTTGGTTGACCCATTCAGAAATAATATTTCCAGACGGTGTGCTCGGGCTTCTTAAACGGATGCTTGCGGTCTATTCCAGTCTTTCGCAAAGTGAGAAGCGCGCCAAGCAGACGCTGATGCAATTACGCCAGGCGATGGGATTGATCCCAAAGTCTGAGCGAGGGGGGCGGAAAAATGGCCCACTGTCTGAAATCGATAAGCCCGGCACGCAGCTCGGGCCGATTGCGTCAGACTCGATGGAAGGATGGGATCCCGAGAGACGCGCCGCTTATGAGGCGCTCAAAAAAAAGCGGAGTGAATTGAGCCGCCAAAAAAGAGAATACGACCGTGAAATCAAAGGGTTCATAGACTATCCCCCATTCATCGGGCCACAGCTGGGGTTTGATCTTGCTATGCCCAATGAAATGCTGTTTTCCTTCCCGATCGCTGCACGGGCAGACAATGATGCGGGGAGGCGGGTAGGTCGCATGCAAGAGTTTGAAAAAGAAAAAGGTCTTCATGTTTCGCATGACTATCCCAAACGGATGGATCTCAAGGTAATCGCAACCGAGATTACCTACAAGGTAGAGACCGTGACTGATCCTGTGACGGGCAAGAGCGTTCGTGCGTCGATGCAGGACGATGGTCCCGAGGGTTTTCAACTGACTTGGGGTGCGGTCGGCAACCTGATCAAGTTGCACGTGGGCTTTGCGATTCCAATTAATCGCATCATGCTCATGATTGGCCAGCCGGAATTCTCTTCGAGCAAAATTTGTAGGGTTTTGCAGCATGTGGCGATGAATTTGGTGGTCATCTATCTGCACCTGGCTGAACAGCTCTCGGACGTGGGGCTTTTGTCCGGTGATGACACAACTACGAAAGTACTTGAAGCGGAGGCGACGGGTGAGCCTGATGATATTTGCGATGAAATCGACGCACACTTGGGCTGGACGCAGCCCAGAGCCAATGGCAAGGGTGACAAGAAGGCCCTGAACGTGAGTTTGATCGTCGGCAAACCGTCGATGGACCCTCGGAGTACGATTCGCTTCTTTCGCACTCATGTGGGGAGCGTCGGCAATCTTTTGACCAAGATTCTGGAATCTCGCCGGCCTAAGTCTGGGCCAGTGATTTTCCAAGGTGATCTTTCGAGCGCAAATCTCCCCATCCCCGCGCTCCGAGAAAAATTCAAGTTGGCCGTTGCTGGATGCGGCGCGCATGCGCGTAGACCGTTTTGGCGGTATCGCAAGGACGATGAGAGCCTTTGCTACTTCATGCTCAGGGGATTTTTGTTTCTCGCTCAGATCGAGAAGCTCATTGACGCTCGGGGTAGGACCAGAAGTAACGTCCTCAAATTGCGGGGCCGTTATGGGCGTTGGATATGGCATGCCATGCGCAACCGTTGTATTGCCGCAACCACAGGCCACGTCCCTAGTCCAGGAACCTATCCAAAAGGAATCACTCCTGACGTCTGGCCGCCGAACACGGAAATGAACAAGGCGGCAATGTACATCATCAATCACTTTGCAGAGTTGACTCTCTACCTGGATCATCCGGAGCTCGAATATACAAATAATGGTCGAGAGCGCGCTCTGAGAGTCGAAAAATGCATGCTCTCGTCCTCTAAATTCAGAAAAACCAAGCGTGGGCGGGTAACGCTCGATATCTTGCGCACGTTCAACTCCACGTGCACCGCGGCGAATGTTGATATCACGGATTATGTGTGCTTTGTTTTCAAGCATGTCGATGAGATTCATGAGCACCCTGAGAACTTTACGCCTTATGCTTTCGCCCGGTCACTCGACCAAAAGCAACCAGGAATGAGCCTGGCCGTGACCACTATGACTCTATGACGGAACTGGTTCAACAGGACCAGACGTAGTGGATACGACACACACGGGTATCATAAGAGCATACGGGAGATGAAAGACGAGCTGCAGTGGCGGAGAAACGTTCCAAGCAAAGGGCAGCGGAGATGACATGATGGCTATCCGGCCCACATTTAAAAGGAGCGAAAAACCAATCAAGTTAAAG
>JAYVXN010000508.1:0-10155 GCA_043785085.1 Bdellovibrionales bacterium
ACTTTTCAGGTGTTGAAACCATGGGCTCATCATTTGGTGACGAGGTCATTCCGCCTCTCGCCAAGACTCAAGGAAATAAAGTAGACGTCCGAAATGTAAATGAAGACATGAAGTCTACTATCGAAGACATTGCTAACGACGCCGGAATCAAAGTCATATTTCTTTAAAAATCGGCAAATATTTGTCGACCCAAATCCGTCTCTCGGACTCCCAATTAACTTTCAAATAAACTAAGGCCCTCTCACCCCTGGCCCTCAATCTGCTTAATCAAAGCACATGGAAATGATTTTTAATGCCGGCACAGTCATCATAGAAAATCTCGAACAGCGATCAGAATTGCAAAAATCGCATGACCTCAAATGGGATGATCGCATCGCTCGCTACCGCGGCCCTGCCCACCTTTGGCAGCCGATCATCGAAGAGATGACCTCTTTCGGATTTAATTGCCGACCGCCCACCAGCAAATTTTCAAAACTACACTTAAACGAAGGTAAAACCCAACTTCGCCCTTATCAGGAGGCCGCACTTTGCAGTTGGGACATTTCCGGCCGACGCGGCATAATCGCCTTGCCTACTGGTGGCGGCAAAACGCGCGTTGCTATCGGCGCGATCCTTCGAACACACGTCTCGACATTGATTTTAGTACCGACACGCGTACTTTTACAGCAGTGGGTTTCGTCTTTGAAAACGGAGCTTGGCATAGACGCGGGAATTCTCGGCGATGGGACTCGTGAAATTCAAAACCTGACAGTGGCGACCTTTGAAAGCGCTTATCGAAATATGGCGACGTTAGGAGATCAATTTGAACTTCTCATTATCGATGAGGTTCACCATTTTGGTCACAGTGTCCGCGACGAAGCCTTGGAAATGTCAATGGCCCCGTTTCGCCTCGGCTTAACCGCGACGCCACCCGAGGAGCAGATTTGGCATGAAAGAATGGCGGTACTGGTCGGGCCAATGGTTTATGAAATGGGGCTTGAGGATTTACGGGGACGTTACTTAGCTGATTTTGAATTGCTGCGCTTGCATGTTGAACTAAATCATGACGAACGCTTACTATATGAGCGCGAAATTCAGTCCTTTCGCATGATTCATCAAGCATTTCGTGATGCGGCCCCTCAAGGGACCTGGAAAGATTTTGTATTTTATGCGAGTCGAACTGAGGCGGGGCGAAAAGGCCTCACGGGATTACGTGTGGCTCAAGATCTTCTCGCCTATCCGCAAGCAAAAAGGCAGGCGCTGAGCCAAATACTCACCCGTCACCTCGATGATAAGGTTTTAATTTTCACCGCCGACACCGCCACGGCTTATCTTATTGCGAAAACACATTTGCTGATGCCGCTCACCTCTGAAATCAGCCGCAAAGAACGCGAAGAGGCCGTGCGCTGGTTTCGCGAAAACGAAATTTCAAAAATGGTTTCTTGCCAAGTCTTAAACGAAGGCTTTGATGTTCCTGACGCCAATATTGCAGTCATTCTAGGGGGCCGACGAGGGACGCGTGAACATCTCCAGCGTATCGGCCGAATTCTGCGTTGGAAAGAAGGGCAGAAAGCAAAAATTTATGAACTTGTCTGCAATCGGACAATCGAAGTCAAACAGGCTGATAAGAGAGGAAGAAGCCTTGCTGTCTGAATCAAAACTCGGCCGCTGCATTCGCGGGAACAATATTTTGCCATGTTTTCTTGGCCCTGAAGACCTATTTTGGCTGGAACGCCTCAAAGATGAATTCAGCAGATTCGATGGCCAGCCAATTCAAAACCTTTTGCTGCGTCTCAAGCAGCCCTTTACCTTCAAAGCAAGCGACTTAAAATTAAAGCTTGCCGTAGCAATCATGCTTAAAATAGTAAAAAACTCCGATAAAAAACCGCTTGCTCATGGAAAAGCCATTCGTGAGCTCTTATTCAAAGCAGTCCATAAATACAAAGATCATAATTTGGCGATTCAAGAAGCCGCCAATGCTTTTGAACTCAAACCCTCTGAGATTTCTGACCTCCTTTTCAGCGACCTTGCCAATCATCGACATTTGCAAACCCAGATACTCGAGACAATGACCAGTACTGAATTAGCCTTACAAGCCAATCTGCTCTTAGCCAGATTACTCATTGGCCGATCACGGCAAGTGAGAATTGAAATGTGGGGCCAGTCGCGTCCGGTCATTCGTCATGCAAAACTTCGCGGCTTAATCTGCGTGGTGGAAAAATCTGACTCGACCGTGGGCTTTACCCTGATTGTCTCTGGGCCTCTGTCAATTCTTCGCAAAACAATGCTGTACGGCCGACACCTGGGCGAGCTTTTACCCTTTTTGCAACGATGCGATCGTTATTCACTCGAAGCGATTTGTCTTATAAAAGATAAAGAATGTGTCTTCAAACTTTCATCCGGGGCGCCACTCCCCCCGCCTCTGCAAACAGACCGATTCGATAGTCAACTCGAGAAAAAATTTTATCGAGCATTTTTAAAATCAACGACAAATTGGGATTTGATTCGTGAGCCGGAACCAGTGTCAGCGCAGCAACGCTGGATATTTCCCGACTTCGAAGTTCGGCATCGCAATTTCCCAGAACGACATTGGATGATAGAGATCGTCGGCTTCTGGAGCCCGGACTACCTCGAAGACAAACTTAAAAAATTACAGCAGGCTGCAATCGCAAATCTGATCATCTGTCTTGATGCGACCAAGGCCTGTGGCCAAGGTGAGGGATGGCTGAGATTGAATGCACGAGTGGTCATATTCCATAAAACCATCGATCCGCAGGCAATTCTCAGCATTATTGAGACAAGCACAACCAAAATAATCCAATAGTTTCAAAGTGTTTTACCATGTCCACATAAATTGGATTTTCAAAAAACTCCCTTAATTTAAACTAGATACCATCTTTGTTGCAAATACCCAATTCAGGTATTATAATACCCATTATGGGTATAAAGAAAAAACCACGACCTCGCCGAAAGGCAAATCCTGTGCGTAGCTCAAGTCTCGTTGATGCCCTTTTCACAGCAACCCAACAAAGTCTTTTGCGTCTACTATTTGGCCAACCAGGTCGAAAATTCTTTGCGACCGAACTTATCGAACTTGCTGGCAAGGGGTCTGGGGCAGTTCAACGGGAATTGTCCGCTTTAGCGGAGAGCGGACTTGTGACAACTGAAATTCAGGGCAGACAAAAATACTATCAAGCCAACCATGAGTCCCCAATTTATCATGAGTTAACCCAAATAACTTTGAAAACCATTGGCCTGGAGGAGCCAATCAGATCGGCTTTAAATAAAATCAAAGGTAATATTGAACTTGCTTTAATTTTTGGCTCTATTGCAAAAGGGACTGCGAATGCTCGAAGTGATATCGATTTACTTATTGTTTCGGACGAGCTGTCACTTGAAATGCTTCATGAGTTATTGAGTCCGGTTGAAGCTCTTTTAGCGAGAAAAATTAGCCCTACGCTATATAAATTGAGCGAATTTATTGAACGCATCAACTCTGAAAATCCTTTTGTACAAAAATTGTTGAATGGCCCGTATATTCTGTTAATTGGTGATCCACATGTCCATAACCCAATTAGATAATTTAGTAAAAATCGGGCAACTAAAAACTGAGCCACCTGCGCCAGCTGAAATACTCGGTTTTATTTCAACAGGCCAAGCAAAGCTCAAAGATTCTGAGCTTATTTCTCTCAGTCTAGAGAGTCGCTTTGATTTATGCTACAACGCCGCCCATGCGCTCGCATTGGCCGTATTGCGTTGGCACGGTTATCGTTCTGAAAATAGATTTACGGTATTTCAGTGCCTTGTCCACACGACGAATCTAACACCGGTCCAAATTCGAATTTTAGTAGACGCTCATGAAAAGAGAAATCGCGCTGAATACGAAGGCGTAACTGACATCAACCTCAATTTAATCACTTCACTCATTCGCAGCACTCAAGAACTTCTGAAAGTCGCCGAAGGCCTTGCCCCTATTAAAAAAATTTAGGCCCGCCATCACAACTCTGAATCTCTCCCGACCTATCTCCTATCTAGATTATTGAGCGAACTCAAAGCATTCGAGCCGTGACTCTAAAATAGTCCTTCGACGTGTTCTGCTTTTTGCCGATCTTGCTAGCATTAATTTACGGACATTTAAACAGCGATGAGGTTCAGGATGAACATCAGCAACGCCCATTACGGGCTGGGTTTTCTATTTTTTCTCTTCACTACAACGGCCAATGCAAGTCCCGATCCCCTCGCTTGGGAATCGCCTGCTCACCCCGAGCGCGCAGCCTGGAGCCAAGAAGCACTGAAGGCCGTCACGCACGAATTCACAGTCCTCAATACGGCGACTGATATGACGACCTTCTGCCCCACTTACGCCAACCTAACAGACGAGCAAAAGATCAACGCCTGGGCCAATCTCTTCGCCGGCATCTCATTTTACGAGAGTGCTTGGGACCCAACGTCGCGGATGCAAGAAAGCACTTTTTCTGAACCAGATAAAGTCACCCACCTGCCGGTTTACTCTGAAGGTTTACTGCAGCTGTCTTATGACGATATCCTCTGGGCGCCCTACTGCAAATTTGATTGGAATGTGGATCAAAATCTCTCACCGACCGATCCAAACAAAACGATTTTAGATCCCGCAAAAAACCTGGATTGCGGCATCCAAATCATGGGCGATCAAATTGCACGCACAGGTCAGGTGGTCCTAAAGACCGGCGTGTACTGGTCCACGTTACGTGAGGGCGGCAAGTATCAGAAAATTCAACAGATCGCTAGCCTCGTCCAGCGACTGAGTTTCTGTCAATAGTCTAGACTAAAGCCCCAGCCCACGCCAGTTTTTCACCCGCCGACCTCATAGTCGTTGGCGAGTCACCAAGCTTCATTTACCATTAAATCATCCAGTACAAAAAAGGGGATTTAATGAAGAAGCCAGTAATACTCGGAATGATTTCGAGTCTGGTGCTGCAGTCGGTGATGAGCGTCTCGCTTGCCGCCGGCAACATCACTCCGGTCCGTAAACCACTCCAATTTGTTTTACTTGCCTTTGACGGCTCTGAAGTGCGAGCCCGTTGGGAAGATACCCGCGCATTTGCCAAAGCCAATAACGTCAAATTCACTTACTTCGTGAGCGGCGTCTTGTGGCTCGGCCGCATGCACCGATCTGGCAGCACCGCTGAAAGCGATATGATTATGGCTTATCAGGGTCCCGGCCATAATCCCGGAGCCAGCGATATCGGTTTTTCTGAATTCAGACCAGAAAACACCGCGACCAATCAGCCAGCGATCACTGAGCGGATCGAAGAGATGAATATGGCGATGGCTGAAGGCCACGAACTAGGTTCACACGCCAATGGCCACTTCGAAGGCAGCGGCTGGACCGGTGCTCAATGGGATCAAGAGTTTGATGATTTCAATCGCCTCTTATTTGAAAATCCCTACAAAGGCTCTTTGAAAAATGCCAACGTCAGCCGGCCTTTTTTGACTGGAATGAATTACAAAAAGCCGCAGTTTGTCGGCTTTCGTACTCCTTATCTTTCTCAGAATGCGGCTCTTTATCCGGTGTTGAAAAAATACGGATTCACCTACGACACCAGCAAAACCGCAGAGCCAAGTTACTGGCCTGAGAAAATCAATGGCGTGTGGAATTTTCCTCTGGCCGAGCTGACCCTCGACAATTGTGATTCAGCCAATGAGCAGTGCCGAACACTTTCGATGGATTACAATTTTTATGTTTCGCAAGCCGAGCCGGCCAATCGTAATGCGCCGGTTGACGTCACAGATCCACAGAAACTTAAGTTTTTGCACGATCAAATGCTCAACACCTACCGCGGCTATTTCAAAGAAAACTACCATGGCAACCGCGCGCCGATTTCAATCGGTCACCATTTTGCTCAATGGAATAACGGCATTTACTGGGATGCAATGAAAGAATTTGCCAAAGAGGTTTGTAATCTTCAAGACGTACGTTGTATCACCTACACCGATCTTGTGAAATTCATGGAATCTCTCACGCCAAATGAGCTTCAAGCTTATCGTCAAGGTGTCTATACCAATGAGCCCGCAGTATTAGCGGGTGTTCCGCATATTCTGGATCCGAAGCCTGCTGAAAAACGCAGTGTTGCGCAAGCATCGACTCAGCCTAACGATGAAATCGATTTGGCGCGAATGCTGATGAAGAGCGCGAACCGTGTGGAGAAAAGGGCTTACCAGAATTTCATCAATCGCTGGAGCCGCTTTAAACTCTCTGCTGAGCAGACCGCAACAAGAATCCGCCGTGAAGATCTTCCCGATGACCATTGGCTGAAGAAAACTGAAGCTCGGGCCGCAAAACGGGCGCAAGCCCTGGCGGCCAATCCGAATATGTTACGCGAAGATCTCAAGGCGATCGATGCGCACATCCGCAATGAGTTTCATGATCGCTCGTATGAGGAATTGAAAAAACTCGGCCTCGCCCACATCCCGAGCAAAGCGCATCTTTGCGAAGGTAGCAGCGGCAATGGCGACGACGGCGACTGTAAGAAGTAAAAGTCACACTCTTCTTTGAATTTGATTACAAGCGGTCTCACCTTGAGACCGCTTTTTTTATCTCTCGCGAGATCCGCCAGTCCCGCTACAGGCGACGGACGAAGTCTCTGCCCATTTAGGTGGGCCAGTTTCCTAACACCTAGACAGAATTTCAAAAACTCCCGAATACTAAAGCAAACCCGGCAGTTGCCGCAGTTTGATCAAAACAATTGACTAGATCACTGACAGTTTCTTGGCAAAGACCACTCGGCCTTTCAATATGAAACAATCAGATCCATTACAGTGGCGCTGCTTGTGTCGGATTAAGGCGATCCCATTTTGCCTTGGCTACACTCTTGCAGCTACACTCTTGCATTTGATAGTGTGAAACGAGGAGGGCATCAATGGGAACAGTCTCACGACATTTTATTTCGCGACACAAACGCGTTTTCGGCCAGCCTGCGAAGTTTAATAACTATGTTCAGTACTCAAAAACTGAAGGCGCTGGCCTGGGCGCACAGTTTGCTGATGTTTCAGCAACCGGCATGCGCTTGATTTCACGTCAGCCCAACACCACTAAAATCGGTGATGTCCTCAATGTTGAATTCACCCTTCCCGGCACCGAAACCACCATCAACAGTCATGTTTGTGTTGTGCGTACGTCCGGAGACTTTGAATTCGCCGTGCGCTTTCTCAATCAGGGGGCCCAACACAAACAAGAGCTGCATCAAGCAGTCGCTCAGTATTTCAATTATGTGCAGTTTGCTTCGATGATCGAAAGTTTTCAGGCCATGCGCACGTGGATGCATGAGCACCGCCAGGGTCTCATTCTTTCTTTAGTCGGAATGATGATCGCGATCAGTGTCGGCGCGTATGTGCATTTCAATTCTGACGAATACCAAGGCCGCGCTCTGCGCTCATGGGGAAGTGAGTATCCCAAGCAATGGGATATGGATTACGTAAAGAAGTTTAACTAAATCGCGTGCCGGGCCCGCTCTTCATTCTTCGGGCGCACAATCATCAGTCCGTGTTCATCACGTGAATTCAAATACAGGCAAACCACCACCCCGAGCATAAACATATACAGATGATTAACCTCTGCGTGTTTAAAATTGCATTCGGTTAGGCCTGCGACATGCATATAGACCTGCCCGCCAATCGCACCCAAGACGAGACTGCGCTCCCAACGCCTTTGCTCCGGAAGCATCCGCCACAGGCGGTGGCAAATCCAGAGAAAGTACCCAGAGAAAAACAGATAGCATAAGAGACCAGGCAAGCCTGTTCCAGAGAGAAACTGAAAGTAATTATTGTGCGCGTGCCCGTGCATGCCGTTTTTGATGCCGAGCTTGGTGTAATACCCGTCGATAATGTCTTCATTTCGGCCATAGCCGACGCCAATGATCGGGTATTCTTTAAACATTTGCCAGTTGGCGCGCCAAATATCCACTCGCTCTGTATTTGACTGATAATTGGTATTGAAAATCGTTAAAACCCGAGCGCGCACGTCTGGCACGAAAGTAAACAAAACGGCCAGCGACAAAACTCCGGCCATTAACGATTTAAGAAAAAAACGCCAGCCGTTGTAAGCGCACATCACAAATACGGCAGCAGCGACGCCTATCCAGACACCTCTCGTAAAAGTCGCAAGCAAACTCACCGCCATCACCAGGAAGGTGAAACCCATCAGCCAATGCACGCGTGGTGCACTCACCTTTCGTACTTTTAAAAGAAATAACGCCAATGGAAAGCAAATAAAAATACCGGCGGAACTCCCATAGCGCATGGGCGATGAGAACATTCCAGCTGAACGATAAAACGCCGCACCACTGCTGCGGTAGCCATAGAGCAGAACCGCTTGGCTGGTCGGCCCACGGATTAAATCCATGCCGGTAAAATGCTGAAAAATCGCATAAAAGCCGATGAGCAATGCTAAAACCGACAGAAATATTTCAATGGAGACGAGCTTCTCAGTCCAAACCCAACGGATGCCCTGGCGCAAAATCATAAAAAGCACAATAAAGCGGCCGCGTCCGATAATGTCGGTCATTTCTTTTAGAGACTCGCCCCGCATGAAAGCGCCCAAGACGATAATGAAAAACAAAATCCACAAGGCCCAATCAACCGTTAGTTGAGTGCCCTGCCAAGGATGAAAATCGGTCTTCCATTGAATCGCAAAAACTGCAAGCACGAGAGCGGCTGAGGTCCAACTGAAAATCTCCATGCCCGCCATGGTGGTGAGCAAAGAGATGCTATAGAGAAACAGCGTGACCGGGAGTATTTTTAAACAAATCCGTGCTGCCGGACGCAGTTTCTCTATCTCCATCATTAGGTCAAAACTTCTTTCACCGCTTTAATAATGCGCATTTGAATTTCATCACTCATATCCGGATAAATCGGCAGCGAAATAACTTTGGCGGCGATTTTCTCAGAAACCGGGCAATGCGTGCGCTCTTTGAGGTGCTGATAAACTGGCTGCCAATGCAGCGGCGTCGGATAATGCACGCTCGTTGGCACACCTTTTTCTTTCAAGCGAGCCGCGAAATCGTCGCGGTGATCCACCAAGACAGTGTATTGGGCCCAAACTGAACCACGATCTTTTTTCACTACTGGAGCCGTGAGCACCTTCAAACTAGTAAAGGCCTCATTAAAACGACTGGCGATTTCTTGGCGCTTGCGCACTTCCCAATCGTAGCGTTTCAATTTTTCTAAAATCACCGCGCACTGAATGGTATCAAGGCGGCCATTGATGCCGATCATGGTGTGATAGTAGCGCTTCTCCTGACCATGCACACGAATTTGCGACATTTTCGTATAAAGTGCTTGATCGTCCGTAAAAACCGCGCCGCCATCGCCGTAACAGCCGAGTGGCTTCGCCGGAAAAAAGCTGGTGCTGCCAACAAGCGAAAGTCCGCAGCTCTTTTTACCTTTGTAATCCGCACCGAAACTTTGCGCGGCATCTTCAACCACTGGAATGCCATGTTTCTTAGCGATCTGATTGATCTCATCCATATCAGCTGGCTGCCCGTACAAAGAAACCGGCATAATCATCTTGGTTTTAGAGGTGATTGCCGCTTCGATTTTTAAGGGATCAATATTGTAGGTGACCGGATCAATGTCGACGAACACGGGTGTCGCGCCGACGAGAGAAATCATTTCAGCGGTCGCAAAAAATGTAAAAGGAGTGGTGATCACTTCATCACCAGCGCCGACACCCATTGCTAAAAGGGCCATAACCAGAGAATCCGTGCCACTTGCGGCCGTCAGGCAATACTTGGTGCCGATGTAAGCGGCCAGAGCTTTTTCACACTCCTCAACTTCAGGGCCCAAAATAAACTGGCCATGATTGAGGACTTTTTGGATGCGCTCATTGATGGGTTTTTCAAGCGCTTTGTATTGCGGCTTTAAATCTAAAAACGGAATTGGTTCCATGCGATCCTCTTAAGGCTTAGGCCTTCACAACGTTTTTTGCAGGTTCTAAGTAGATGCCACGAGTGTCTATGATGAGCTGAGCATGTTCTTTGATCAAGGCATAATCGAATTTATCATGATTCGTGGCCAGCAACACGCAATCGTACGAAGCCAAAGTCTTTGCCGTCAACTCCACACTCTTAAGATCAAAGTGCGTTTTGCGAATCTTTGGAAAAACCGGAATGAACGGATCCGAATAATCCATGACCGCAC
>JAYVXN010000509.1:0-3126 GCA_043785085.1 Bdellovibrionales bacterium
GTGAACACTGGGCTTGGTACTATTGGGAAACAATGAGATCGGAAGCTGAAAAGCGGCAAAGAGGCCAATTAACGATAAAACTCCAAGAATCAAATAAACACGAAGTGGAGTTCGGTATAATCCTTCCACAAAACCTACCCTTGGGTTCCGTCGCCGGCTTGCACCTGCACGGCTTCACCGTCGGCGACAAAGCCACTGGTCCGTTCAATCACTTGGTCACCGGCTTTGAGACCTTTCACGATTTCTACGAAACCAGCTTGTTTACGACCCAGGCTGACCGCCGTCAATTTGGCCTTGCCATCTGTGACGACGCGAACAAAGGGGTCTTTTCCGCGATAGGTTAAAGCGCTGTCGGGAATCGAGAAACCCTGGCGCTGATTGACTTTAAAAACGACTTTGCCAATTAAACCGGGAGAAAGCGGCTGTTTTTTTGAAAGTTCCAATTCACACGTCGCCGTTCCCGTTCCCGGATCAACAAATGGGCTCACGCCTTTGACTTTGACTTTGAGATGCTCGGGCTCGCCTGGCAATTCGAGATCAGCGGTCATACCGTTGCGAACTGAGCGAATATCACTGGCAGCGATTTCAACGATGACCCGAATCTGCTCCGGATCGGTCACCAAGAGAAGCTTATCACCGCGTGCCACTCGGCTACCGACAGTGACTTCGACCTGACTCACTACGCCGTGCACGGGTGAGGTGATCACCATTGGTGAATACTGATAAACAGGATCAGTGTTGCGCACCACCAATAACGGCGTATTTTTTTGTACGCGACGCCCAAGGGGCGCACGAATTTCGGTAACGACGCCGTCGGCTTCGGCCACCACTGCCGCGTGAATTTTCGGTTCAACCCGGGCCGGATAGGTCAATACTTCGTTGAGCTCAATGAGCGCAATTTTTTTGGCAAACACCACCGGCATTTTATCTTTTGCCGCGAAACTAGATAGGCTTGCACAAAGCATCGTGCTGAGAAGTAAAATGCGCAATTGGTATCCCATTGCAGACCCCTTTTAACCGATTGATTCAGAAGCGCCGATCTTAGCGTAGAGAGTAGGATTTTGGCAAAGGTGAAGGTGGGTTTTTGGGCTCGCGCAATTTACCGGCTAATGGCGCTTGGACGCCAGGAATTTTCTATATTGTTGCCTGTCTCTTGGGCGAAAGGCTGGGTCTTTCTGAAATCTCTTATTGATGGTAGTAAAAATATTTTGGGTAATTAAAGCACTTTGCCTTGAGCCAAAAAAACTCCAGGATCTTTACGCACCTAGGTTTCATTTGTGAATTCAGGCGCAAAAAGCAACTGAATCGCCGACTAACGCCAAACGTCATCGGGCTCTAAAATGGCCGCTGGGTTTTCTAGAAACAGCGCCACACAAAAGAGTTGATGCATCACGCGCGAAACTATTTCGAGGCCGCGTTCACACCTTCGACAAAACCTGGTCCAACCTTTGCTCTAGTAGAAAAGAGAGAACGCTGCAGGAGCATTGCGCTCCCGAGGCAAAACAAACATTTTTCAATTCCATACGGGGGGTCTTCATGAAGAAAGTCTTATGGTCCAAATTATTAATCGCAATTGCGTGTCTGAGTAGCGTGTCGGCGTTGGCTGATGACATTCGCCTCGGCGCTCCTGGGTACGGCGGCACCGGTTGTCCGTCAGGGTCCGCCAGTGTCACTCTCAGCCCTGACCAAAAAGCACTGAGTGTCTTGTTTGATTCTTACCAGGCCGAAGCTGGAAACACCACTGGGCGCATGGTTGATCGCAAAACCTGTAATCTGGCAATTCCCGTGCATGTTCCGCAAGGATTTAGTGTCAGTATCTTTCAGGTTGATTACCGTGGTTTCAATGCTCTCCCACAAGGAGCGCGTTCGCAGTTTAACGTGGAATACTTTTTTAACTCAGGAGCTGGCGGCAGCGGGCACGGTGTTCGCCAGACGAAAAATTTCATTGGACCCGTAAGCCAGGACTACCTGTTGACTGACAAATTGGCCGCTAACGCCTTGATTTGGAGCCCCTGCGGTTCAGATCTGAATTTGCGCGTCAACACAAGCATGACCACGTTTTCAAACGCGGCCATGGAGCAGGCCATGTCAACCGTGGACTCAGCGGATGTTTCAGCCGCTCTCGTCTACTGGATTTCATGGCGTCGATGTCAGTAATTTGGACATTTGAGCCAGATTCTGATTCCAATTAGCTTATCCGCCGGTCGCCTCATTGGGCCGGCTCTTTCTTCGGACTTTTTTTCGCTTGAGGACACAAATGGAAAATATTTTTTATTTACTAATAGCAGCAACTCTTCTCAGCGTATCTCCAGTTTGGGCGCAGCAAAATGACAACGGTCAATTCGAAGATGGCCATGGCCGAGAGCCGCAAAATGGTGACTCACAATTTGTTCCAGGCTTAACTATGGATTTACCGACGACAAGTGGCTCAGGCTGTCCGCAAGGTACCGCAACAGCTGTTCTAAGCCCAGATCAGAAGTCGCTCTCCGTGCTTTTTGATAATTATCAAATTTCAGTTGGCGCAGGCTCGGGTCAAGTGCGCGGCGCTGAGGATTGTAATCTCGACATCGGTTTTCATGTGCCTCCGGGCTTCAAAGTCGCGATTGTTAAAATGGAATATCGGGGTTTTACCTCTGTGCCTGCAGGGGCCAGAGCCACTTTTGCCTCGGGCTTTCGCTATCTCGAAATCAATGGACAACCCGTCGACAGTCGGCAATTACTTCGCGCCAAAGTGTTTCTCGGACCGGAACAAGGAAATTTCGAAATTTTCTCTGACTCGTTTGGTGCGCCCTTTTCCCCTTGTGGAATGCCATTTAAATTGCAATCGCAATCGCGTCTGATCGCCCAGTCAAATCCTGCCAACCAACAAGTCTTGGCGCAGGTCGATAGCGTCGATTCAGTCGCGCCGGTCAAATACTCACTGCGCTGGATTAGATGTGATCAGCACACAGAACCGCCGCCACCGCACGTCCCTCCGCCACATCCCATCCAATTGCCTAAACCGCCGCCACCTCGTCCTTTTTCGTTTCGTTAACCCCAATGTTGCATAAACTTTCGAGTCGGAATGCTCCAGAAGCCCGAAGGTGGCGGCTCGCGCAGGAAAATCTGGACGAGGCGTACGTACAC
>JAYVXN010000510.1:0-3125 GCA_043785085.1 Bdellovibrionales bacterium
GAACCTGAGCAGGCACATCGCCTGTCTCTTGTTAGCAAATATCTACTTAGTCGTTGAGGTCGGTGGAAAGACTTGAGCATCGCGAAAGCATCGACTGGATTGTCGGCGGTCATCGCCGGATTTATAGCTGTGAAATTGGTGGTCATCAAACAGGTTCTTCACATAGCGCGTGAAGACCTCGGAGCAGCTCCGTCGACTGCAACTCTTCAGCACGTATTTAAAGAGTCAATGCTCAGATGCTGAGTAAGTTGGCAATCAAATGCCATAGTTTTTGGAATTGCCTTACTAACTCAACGGCAGATACAAAAATTCACGCCTGCCCTCTCATCCCAAAATTTGGATACGTCCGATGACTTCGCCCGTCGCCGGAACATTGCTTATCCGAAATTCCTTTCTGAATCTGGCCGGCCAATTGGTACCGATTCTGGTGGCGATCTTTACCATTCCTCCATTAATCCATGGACTAGGTACAGATCGCTTCGGTATCTTGACGTTGGCCTGGATGTTCATCGGTTACTTCAGCTTGTTCGATGTTGGTTTAGGTCGCGCTTTGACACAAATTGTAGCAAAGAAGATGAACTCAGGTGAAAAACGGGAAGTTCCAGCATTAGTCTGGACCGCCTTGGCACTGATGCTGGTTATGGGTTTATCGGGGAGCCTTGCGGTGAGTTTAATCTCTCCCTGGTTGGTCCACTCCGTCCTTAAAATTCCTGCTCCGCTTCAAGGTGAAACTTTAGATGCTTTTTATCTTCTGGCGGCATCAATTCCGATCGTCATCAGCACCGCCGGTCTCGCAGGCGTCTTGGTGGCAGTCCAGCGTTTCGGCGTTCTCAACGCCATCCGTCTTCCGCTCGGGGTCTTCAATTTCATTGCGCCCTTATTGATCCTGCCCTTTTCGAAAAGCCTATTTGTACTCACCATTGTGCTGGTGATCGGGAGATTGATCGGATGGGGCTGTCATCTGGCGGCCTGCTTCTATGTCATGCCGACGCTACGCTTTAATTTTTCTCTGCAACGTGCTGCCGCCAAGTCATTGTTTCAATTTGGCACATGGATGACGGTCACCAATGTCATTGGGCCGCTTATGATTTACTTGGATCGGTTTGTCATCGGGGCAGTCGTCTCGGTGAGCGCTGTCACTTACTACGCGACACCCTTCGAATTGGTAACCAAACTGTTGATCTTCCCAATCGCGATCGTGACAGTGCTATTTCCCGCCTTTGCAGCGACTTTTCTTCAGGACCGTGATCAGACTCTGGTTTTGTTTGTACGCGGGACCAAGTATATCTTCCTGATGCTTTTTCCAATTGTTCTTTTCCTCGTTGCCTTTGCGCCTGAAGGTTTAACGCTGTGGCTGGGCATTGATTTTTCCCAACACGGTTCCTCCGTGCTGCAATGGCTGGCGGTAGGTGTATTTATCAACGGCTTGGCTCAGGTACCATTTGCATTGATTCAGGGGTCTGGGAGGCCGGATCTCACGGCCAAACTCCACTTTTTCGAGTTGCTCGCCTACATTCCCCTATTCTTGTGGTTGCTTGATGCACACGGTATCGTGGGTGCAGCGATAGCCTGGACGGTCCGTGTTGCTATAGATGCTCTACTTTTGTTCAGGGTAGCTTGGCGTTTCCTTTCTGACAATTCTGTGTTGTTCAATCGTATGGCCGGCGCAATGGCCGGGGCATTGCTCGGATTGATGACACCGTTGTTATCGAATTCTCTTTCCGTCCGAGTGGCGATAACCGCAGTGACCCTGCTTGCATTTGTTACCGTCGTGTGGCTTAGAATTCTGACGGCTGGAGAACGTAACGTGATTAAAAGTAAAGCTAGGTTGTTCGGATTGTGAGTACAAGAATTTCGAAAAATGTTGTAGAAATTCGCACCAGCCGCTGCCACGAATGTTATCTGTGCGGTGCGCAAGGTAGCGAACTTTATGCTGGCCTCAGCGATCGGATCTTCAGTGTTCCGGGTTTGTGGAACTTTAAGCGTTGCTCGAATACGCTATGTGGATTGATCTGGCTTGATCCAATGCCGCTACAGGAAGATATCGCGCTGGCGTACCAGTTTTATTACACACATAACAGCAAGCTCGATACGGACCTTTTTACTTTGGTTTACCGTTCATTGCGTGGTGCGGTCCTTGGAACGATGGGTTTTTCCGGTATCCGCACCCGTTATCTCGGCAAGCAGACGCCTGGTAAGCTACTAGAAATCGGTTGCGGCACGGGAGATTATCTGGCGCTGATGCGAACATTGGGCTGGACCGTGGAAGGTGTGGAAATCGATCCTGTCGCCTGCCAACGGGCGCGGCAGATTTATGATCTAGACGTTTACGAGGGCGAGGTGGTGAGCAAAGACTATTCGATGAATAGTATTGACGCGATCGTTATGAACCATGTCATCGAGCACGTATTTGATCCGGTTCGCTTGCTAAAGGAATGCTATCGCATTACTAAACCGGGCGGCCGCGTAATCGTAATAACGCCCAATGCTGTTAGTTGGGGTCACAATAAATTTCAGATGAACTGGCGTGGATTGGAGCCTCCCCGCCACATCCATCTTTTTTCACAAAATACGATGAAGAAGTGCGCTGAGTTAGCTGGTTTCACAAAGGTTATAGCCACAACAACGCCTGCGAATGCAGAATACTTTTTCCGAGATTCTTTAGACATTTATAGATATAACAACCAGAACGTAGGAATAAACCATAAAAATAGTCGTAGGACTGAAATTATGCGTAAAGGTATTCGAAATCTTCGAGCACTGCTCCAACAGATTAATGAATTCCGCCAGTGGAAACGCGATGCGAGTGTTGGCGAAGAGGTTGTTATGATTTGCCATAAATAATTTTCTTAAAGATGGATATATGCACCGTGGTTTTTATTTGTCAGCGCACGGTAGAAATAGGAGAAAAGTGAATAAAACTGTTGAAATGGCTTTGCAAGAGTGCCCTGAGTGGTTTCATTCGATCGAGCTGGCCCCCGGTGTTTTTTCTCCGGGACGCATAACGCACGAAGCCCTCAGTCGAAAATTAAAATTAATGCGGCTGCCTGATTTGCGAGGAAAGTCGGTGTTGGATATTGGGGCCTATGACGGTTTTTTTTCTTTCGAGGCTGAGAGACTAGGGG
>JAYVXN010000511.1:0-3123 GCA_043785085.1 Bdellovibrionales bacterium
GCTTTCGTTGCGACCGTTCATACCAATCCAGAATTCAATACCACCACTTTACGTTTTTCCTACACTTCCCTCGTCACACCGAACTCGGTTTTTGATTACGAGATGAACACGCGTACGCGGGAAACCAAAAAGATTCAAGAAATTCCGAGTGGCTATGATCCCGCACTTTATCAATCTGAGAGAATTTTTGCGACGGCACCGGATGGTACCAAAATCCCGATTTCGCTCGTTTACCGCAGGGATTTTCGCAAGACCGGGACCCTGCCACTTTATCTTTATGGGTATGGCTCTTACGGCCACTCCATGACGGCGCAATTTTCAACTGTCCGGCTCAGTTTGCTCAATCGCGGTATGATTTTCGCCATTGCCCATGTCCGGGGCGGCTCGGATATGGGCCGGCAATGGTATGATGATGGCAAGTTTTTGAAAAAGAAAAATACCTTCACGGATTTCATCGCCTGTGCTGAGCATTTAATTGCACAAAAATTCACGCGTGCCGGAGATATCGTCATTTCGGGCGGCAGTGCCGGTGGTATGCTCGTGGCTGCCGCCATCAATTTAGCTCCGCAGTTGTTTCGCGGGGCTGTCGCGAAAGTTCCCTTTGTCGATGTCTTAAATACGATGTTAGATACCTCCCTTCCACTCACCACCACCGAGTTTGAAGAATGGGGCAATCCGCAAGACCCGACGTACTATCACTATATAAAATCGTATTCGCCTTACGACAATATTGAAGCGAAGGACTATCCGCATATTTTAATCACTGCCGGATTGAATGACCCGCGTGTGACCTATTGGGAACCTGCGAAATGGGTGGCTCGTCTCAGAGAATTGAAAACCGATGCGCATCTTCTTTTGTTTTACACACATATGGATGCTGGCCATGGCGGATCTTCTGGGCGTTATGATATGTTGAAGGACGTCGCACTTGAATACACATTTGTTTTCAAGATTTTTGATTTGCTTGGATGATGCCCATGGCAGAAATTCTCTCGCTTCATATTTACCCAGTTAAGTCTTGTGCAGGTCTCGATTTGTCTGAAATGAAAATCGGACCCCGCGGGCCGGTTTGGGACCGGCATTGGCTGATTGTCGATGAACACGGAAAGTTTCTGACGCAACGGCAATTGGCGCGAATGGCGTTGATCCGCCCCAAGCTCTCCGAGCAAGGACTGCAGCTTTCAGCAGAACACCAAAATGATTTTTTAATTTCGTTCGATCGGCCAAATGGAAAACCCGTTTCAGTAGAGGTTTGGAAGGACCGCTGTGAGGCGTTTGATGAGGGCGATTCGGTTGGGCGTTGGCTTTCTGATTTTCTCGACACTCCGGTGCGCTTGGTGCGTCAGACTCCTGGGTCGAAGCGACTTTTACCCGAGTCTGACCATCGTCCCGGTACTCATACTAGCTTTGCCGACTCTCTGCCTTTTCTATTGACCACACAATCTTCATTAGAAGATCTTAATTCGCGTTTGTCATCGCCCGTACCCATGAATCGCTTTCGCCCAAACATCGTGATCAGTGGTTCCGAACCGTACGCCGAAGACAAGTGGAAGCTAATAGAAATCAATGGCATTCAATTTGATGTGGCTCGCTTTACTTCACGCTGCCTGATTGTCACGATTGACCAAAACACAGCCGAGAAAAATCAAGAGCCGCTCAAGACACTGGCAACTTATCGACGGGACGGGACGAAGGTGAACTTTGGGCAAAACCTGATTCACTTGCACGAAGGCCAACTGCAGATCGGCCAGACTGTGAAAATCATTGCACAGAAGTGATTTGTTCTTCGGCCTGATGCTGAAAGGTCGCCGTTAACGAAACCCCGGCGAGGCAAATCAACCAAAGAACTTCAATCCAAATGAAAAAAATCGGAATGGCGGCGAGACTTCCGTAAATCGTATTATATTTCAAAATCTTATGAGTGATCTCTCCATAAATTTCTTGTGCCACCCAAATGCCGAAGGTCGCAAAGATCGCCCCAGAAATCGCATAAGTCCAACGCACTTGGGTGGCTGGAACAATCTTGTAAATTAAAATAAAGGCTAACAACTCCATGCTGAATGCGAGAAAATGGCGCGGCAAAAGTTGCAAGAGACCAATATCTTTGGACCCAAGAACACCCAGGGTGACCGCGAGGGCCACTGGACCTAAAAACATAATCAGCCAGTAAACCACCAGTCGTTTCATGACCGAGCGCTTTTTCTTCACTCGCCAGATTCTTTGAATAGCTGAATCCATGTCATGAAAGAGCTTCGTTGAAACCAAAAGCAAACCGAGTAAACCAGTTAAGCCTAGGGCTCCTGAGTGAATTCGCGTGATTGACGCCTGCAAGGCCTTGCTCACCTCAGAAGCACCTGAACCCTCAACGATATTTCGCAGAAGAAAGGGTTCGATTTGCCGAAAGATCTGTTCGAATCCTCCAAAGGCATGAAAGACGCTCAGACTAACGGCCAGTAGCGGAACCAAAGAAATAATCGTCGTGAAGGACAAGCTCGCCGCAAGAATATGGATCTCATCTTCTTGCAACGCGCGAAGCATGTCGCGGATTGACCGGGAGATTAAAACCCAAGTTCGTTTCGACTGCCAAGCTAGACTCATAAGAAAAGTTTAATATGCAATCGCTCCAAGTACCACGTTGAATTGGTCTTGTTTCGGAGTTGGAACGCAAACTCACGTCCCGTCCCCTGAGTTCAGGCCCGCTGGCAAATTGGCCTTGCCGTAGCCAGCTCGCGGGTCTATTTCTTAATGAACTGCTCGCAAGTGAGGAATTATGCTCCAGAAAATCGTCGCCCTGCTTCTACTCGGACTTTTAACTGCCTGTTCGCATCAGCCGCTTATTCCAGAGGCGAAAAACATTAAAGTCGCTCGGGAAAACCCAGGTAAAGGTTGCGAGGAAATTGGTCCGGTTCAAGGCTCAGTTTCAAGTGTGCACGGCACTGTTGAACAAGCGATTGAAGACATGAAATTGGACGCCGCACGCAAAGGGGCCAATTTTGTTCGACTAGAAACAGCATCTGCCGTCGGTACGTCCGTTCGCGGCACCGCCTATCAGTGTCACTAGTCCTTGCCGCGCGTCGGTTTGACGTTTTAGTTTGGTCTTTGCCGCCAGCTCTTCGCCGCGGA
>JAYVXN010000512.1:0-3119 GCA_043785085.1 Bdellovibrionales bacterium
AGCTGTTGTGCTCGGTCTTTTGACTCAGCCCTTCGTTGGTCGTCGTCCAGTTAGCGCCGTTGGCTAGCCGTTCCTCCTCCCGTCTCGGTCTGATTCAAAATCCACGTCGCAAAACAGCTACAAACTTTCCTGTCAGAGTACTAGGTGGGCTACTCGAGTTGTTTTTGCCAAATATAATGTAAAGTTTGATTTTCCGTACTGGCATCCCGGCCAGCAATGTTTTCGGCATAGCTCAGATTGATCACCGTATAACTTTGTAAGCGATTACTGACTTTCTGTCCGAAATACTGATGGGCATTGTTTTGGAGGTTATTGGTGAAATAGAAAACTCGTAAGTTCTCCCAGTTGTAGGGGCTGAGCTGCGTGTGATTTCTCTGATTGAAAAGCTCGAGCTGGGATTTTGCTTCGAGCACCCATTTCTCGCCACCATTGTATGCCGAGAGCAAGAGTTTGTCGCGCATTGCCTGGCCTGCTGGGCCCTGGAGTACTCGTTCATCAAAGCCACGCGGGTTTGCCTTAAACAACGCATTGGATTTTTGTTGCAGCACCCGAACGGACTCTTGGATATTGATGACCGGATTATTGAGACAAAGTGGACCGCGGCGAAGAGCCTCCAAATTTCCGTGTGCATTGACGATGAGTTGGCGTTGCGCGTTTGAACATCCTGGAAAGCGTGTGCCTGAGGTTTTATTGATTTGAAATAATCCGCTGCTTCCGCCATCGTTATTATTGATTGCCCAGCAATTGCCTTTTGATTCTTGGGTCATGATTCCTAAAAGTGTCTCAGGTTCGATTGGAACTTGTGAGGCTTGGCGTCTGATTTCTGGGAGAAAATCGTCCAATTTAAAGCCACAAGTTCGCGCAAAGTTCGTGTAAGTGGCATTGACACTTCGACTGTTTTCTTTTGTGGTTTGATTAAATGCCCGATCAGCCGACTGCATGCTAGGCGCAAGAGTGTTCGTTAAGTGCACAAACGAAAATGGCATCTGCGCCATTCTGCAGGCGACGCAATCGCCGACGGCTTCAAGGTGTGAGGATTTGTTATTCGGTGGCGGTCGCAGCAAGACGTCGAGCGATCCGGGGGGAAGCGTTTGGCCGGGCTTCAATTTATCGGGATTCAAAACTGCCGTTGATTGTTGCGCGACACGCGAGTGCAGTAATTGTTCAGCCGTTTCCGGCCGGGTCAATGGCGCTTCACGAATGGCAAAGAGCTCACCGGTTTTTTGCGTGTAGCCTAAATCATCGATTGAGACATAATATTTGACGGTCTTGCCGTCTTTATGAATCAGTGCGGGGTAAAGGTAGCGCGCTGAATTTCTTGCCGGATTTTCGCCAGGAGCGCCACGATCAATTCGATCGCCCTGATTGATCCAGTTGTAAATGGATTTATCCAAATTGACCGTGCCATCGGCATTCAGAACCCGGATTTTTTTACCATTAATGACTTCAGGTATTTCAATGGGAGTGCCCGGAGGAATTGTGCCAGCGTCATTGGTTAGCGGCGTCTCATCCGGAGTTTCATCAATTGCCACGGGTTCGGCAAAAACCGAAAACGGAGTCACCAGTACGACTGTCATCGCCCAAATCACGGCGTGGCGATAGAATTTTTGAGCAACGAGCGAGATTTTCATTCGCACTCCTTCGAGACCAGGTAGTCCAATCCTTGTGCCAAGAAAAGTTCAATGATTTCAATGAATTAAAAAGTTGTTTTTGGCTACTAGGACAGTTTTGGCAGTCAGGTGTCTCAAGGATAGACAGTTTGGAGAGGCAAGTTTTGGTGTCATTAATTAATTAAAGATACCATTCACCGTCATTTGCTGGTTACCGTAGGTCTGATGACATTTGCTGAATTTTTCATATTCATTGCTCTGGCATTTGCGCTTTATCTGATCCTGCGCCCCATGCACACGCGCCTGGAGCGTTTTTTTTATAAAATCTTTGTGCCCCGAAATCGCAAGAATGGTCCGATTATTGACGTCACTGATTACAAGAAAAAAAAGGATGATAAATAAATGCGCTTCGATGTGAATTCACCTGAGTTTAAGGCAAACATGGCCAGTAAAGTCGTTCTTTTTGGCATGGCCGTTCTGCTTTTGATCTTTTTCTTTAGCTCGTATTCCGTCATTTCACCCGGTAACACCGGGGTGATTTTTAATGTGTGGACGGGCTCCTTGCGCACGGTTCCGCAGGGGATCGCTTGGCGGGTGCCATTCATCACCGAAGTGCAAAGTTATCCCACAGCACTTCGCACCTACACCATGGTTCGACGCAGTGGTGAAGGCTCAGCTTCGGGCGATGACAGCATTGATTTGCCGACTCGCGAAGGACAACATATCACGCAAGATATTTCGGTGACTTATAATACTTCGGAAGGTTTGGCGGCGCAGGTTTTCAAAGCCTTTCGTGGCGCCGATATCGGCGACATTGAAGCCACCTTCATTCGCCGCACCATCATTACGGTGGCACAAAATACCGCAGGGCAAATGTCTCTTTCAGAAGTGATTTCGGCAAAGCGAAATGAGCTCCAGGATGGCATTCAGAAAAATCTAAGTAGTGAACTGGAAAAAATGGGTTTTCATCTCGATAAAGTAAATTTAGGTGCCAGCCATTTGCCGCAGACACTTGAAGCTCAGATGCAGCAGAAAATGGCCGCGCAACAACAAGCCCAGCAAGCGGAGTATGAACTGCAGAAAAACCAGATGCTAGCAAAAGCAGAAGTGGCGAAAGCCGAAGGTGAAGCTCAATCGATCCTAGTTCGGGCCAAGGCGCAGGCCGAGGCCAACCGGCTGTTGCAATCGACATTGTCGCAAGCCTTGATTCAGAGTAAAGCCATCGACAAATGGAATGGCGTCTTGCCATCGGTGTCGGGTGGCGCAACACCATTTATTGATCTCAAAGGTTTTAAAGCCAGTAAAGAATAGGTTTACCCCAATGTTGCATAAACTTTCGAGTCGGAATGCTCCAGAAGCCCGAAGGTGGCGGCTCGCGCAGGAAAATCTGGATGAGGCGTACTTAGGAACCGTCTAATAATAACTTGGACAGTTGTGCTTGGTCTTTTGACAAAACTCTTCGTTACTCGTCGGCGCCGTAGCTCTGCTACGGCTTCTCCTCGCGCCTCG
>JAYVXN010000513.1:0-10053 GCA_043785085.1 Bdellovibrionales bacterium
AACACGCTGTTTTAATTGTTTCCGAAAAGTTAACAAATTCAAAAACTGAATGGAAAGAAATCCCCACGAATTCAATCTTAGTGGTCAACGACGAGCTACAGGTCGCGCTGCGACCGATGAAGGTCGTTGCCCCTAAAGGATCAAAAAAATCTGCTTAAATAGGTATCCTACGATTCAGGTCAAAGCCGGTATCCTCCTTGCACAAGTTAAAGCCATTAGATTTTAACGGTAATATAGGAGTTTTGATTATGGTAATGCGCGCGAAAATGCGGAATCTGTCGAACAATTTTTGTCAACATCTTGGTAGAACTCTTGGTGTTGGGATGGCCGTTTCTGCTATCGCCTCCGCTGGTTATGCTGGAAATGGCCAATTACCGGCGTGGTGGAATCCGCTCCCCAGCGCTCCGCTTATGTATCCCGCCGCAACCGGCCCAATTGACCCGCTTAAAATGCAGGCCATCCCGGATGAGAATATCATTGATGTCTCTCCCGCTGACGCCGAAGACATGCCTAGAAAGCAGCTTTTGGCGCTGGATTATTCACATTTTAAAAAACATGAACTTGCCAAAGTCTTGAAGTTTCAAGATCCGCACCAAGAAGATTATCCGTTTTACCACGCCATCAATTCTCCGCACAAAGTCCGAATCATTAATGATGGTATCGTCGATTTAGAAATGCGCCTTCGCGCGATTGGCCGTGCCCGTACGAAAATTGATTATATGACTTATGTTTTTAAGCCTGATTTAGCTGGCCGCATGGTCATTCGCGCATTGTTAAACAGCGCGATCAACAATCGAGTTCGCGTACGTCTTCTTTTAGATTGGTATAACGACGTCGGCACTCCGGGCATTGATGAGTCTTTGGCAACCGCATTGAAACAAGCGGTGGACAGCAAAGTCACTTGTCGTGATGAAGCTGGGCAATCAGTCAGTTGTTTAGAAATCAAATATTACAATAAAGGCAAGCTGCTCTCAGCTCAGATTAGCAAAATCACTCATCGAAATCACGTTAAACTCGTCATCATCGATGACCGTGAAGTGCTTGGCGGCGGTCGCAATACTGCAGAAGAATATTTCATGTTAAATCAAACCCAGCTCAATTATATGGATCGTGACTATCTCGCGTTTAGTGATCCAACGAAAGCGCGCGAGTCGAACTTGGCATTGACGGCGGATGCGGCCTTTAATCAATTTTGGATAGATACAACTTGGACTTCGACGCTGATTCCGATCACTGACGCAGCTAAGATCGCTGCTTCTCAAAAGATTTTGAGTGACAATTTGAATAGAGACGAACAGGTTCGAAATGAAGTCGAACAAAAAACTGCTGAGATGATTGGCTCAGATCCAACTGATCAATCTGGCACCGAAGCAATTCCGACTTTTGTAGTCCCAAAACTGACTTTTGTGATCGATCGCCCAGGACATGCTGATCGGATGCGTCGTGTGACTCCAGCCTTACATTGGCGCCTGGTAAAAGTCGACGGCCCAGGCACAGTTTTGATTGAAAACTATGCTTTCCCAATTTCAAAAACTAAGCGCGATATTTTGGCGTACTTACCAGAAAATCGCGGCGTTCCTGTCACGGTTTTGACCAACGGGTATCCCACGACAGACAATGCGCGCATGACCGAAATGGCGCAGGCCTCTGAGCGCAGCCTGATCAGACACTATCCACCAAACTGGGCATTTGATTTGTCCGGTCACGCGTTGCCGACACAAATTAAACTTGATGGTTGGCAATACCCGAGTTTTTTCGCAACTCACGCGAAAACAACGCAGATTATTTCTCCCAAAGGTTCAACCACGATGATAGGTTCGTATAACTTTGACGAGCGTTCAGAGCTATTGAATAATGAGTCTATCGTTATTTTTGACGAAGCCCCGATCGGCAAGGGCAAACTAAATCTGGCTGAATATACCGCCAAATCAATCCATGAGCGCATCGGTATCGCTCATCGTTTGCTCGCTGGACCCCAGGATCAGGTAATTTATAATGACGGCACCAAGGTAGTTGTACCAACTGTCCCATTTAAAGGCGTACTGGAATTCTTTGGTCTTGCATCGAAAGTTCGCGAAGAAGAATAGACCTTGAAGGGGCGCTCACTGAGCGCGTCGCCTCCAGCTGTATGATTTTTTAAACACCCGCTTTGTCCCAAAAGTGAAGATTTCACGACGGTTTTTGACTCAAGTTGCCTTCCTTGGCTCGTCCGTGAAATCTTCATCATGTGGAAAAGGCTGAGAATGCAAATGAACAATTCAATTCGGCAGCTTCTGGCTCTTGGGTCAATTGGCCCGCCTGGATTATTGCGATCTTAGCCTTGGGCCTACTACTGCACTCTGCCACCGTCATTTTTTTGTGGCTTGCCAGCTCATTTTTACTTTTCGCACTGGTCGACCCTTGGGTACAAAAACTGCAAAAGCGAGGGGCCTCCTTTCCTTTGGTAAAAAGAGGTGACGTTCGTGTTCAAGCGAGCAGCGCAAACGCTCCCATTTGGGTTGAGAGCGGCAAACTATTTCTGACGACGCTCCACCCCGAAGCCAACCGCTCCAACGCCTCCCCCTGGCATCGCCACCTGATCAGTTTAATCTCGTGAGTTTCTGTCCCAAATAAATTGCGCTTGCGTGTGCCGTTGACATTAAAAGATCAGCGTCTTACCGTTTCACCTAAGGGGACATCTTGATACACACACGCAATTATTCACTGGTTTTATTTTTGACAGTATTATTCATGGCATTTTCGGTTCGAGCGGGCATCGTGCAAATTCATGATGACCAGCTCTGGATTGATGGCCAAGCCCAACCTCAGCTTTATGGAGCTGAGGTGCAGTACTTTCGGCTTCGTGGCGGATCCGGAAAAAACATTCCGCGAAAAGACGTGATTGCCCTCTGGAATCAGGCGCTGGATCGTGTCGTTGAGGCCGGCATGAACGCTGTCAGCTTTTATATACCCTGGGATTTTCATGAGTATGCCGAAGGTCAATTAGATTTTACTGGCACTGTCGATGAAGACGGTGATGGCAATCCAGATTATCCCTCGCGCGACGTCGTCACTTTTATTCGACTGATTCACGAACATGGCATTCAACATATCTTAGTGCGGCCCGGCCCTTACATCAACGCGGAGTGGGGCTTTCTCGGCTTCGGCGCAATTCCTCTTTGGTTTCACGAAAAATATCCAAATAGCCACGCCCGCAACGCCAAGGGGCAACGCACCACTTTATTTAGTTATACCGATCCAGATTTCTTGCGCTGCTCACAGAATTGGCTCGAGACTGTTTATCGTCAGGTTCTCAAACCCAACATCGGCCCTGGAAAACCCATTTCATTTATCCAAGTTGATAATGAAACCAATCTGATGTGGCAGTCGATCTACAATCATGATTATAGTGAGCGTGCCATTCACGCTTACCAGGACTTTTTAAAAAACCGGTATGTTTCACTGACGCAACTGAACACGGTGCATGGTCGGCATTGGCAAAATTGGTCAGATATTTCCCCGCCGGTTCAGTTCGGCCTGAATCTCGCGGAAGATCAAGACTGGTATCGCTATCAGGATTTTGGTCTCTACACTTATTTGAAAAAGATCCGAAGCATTTGGACTGGTCTTGGCGTCACTGAACCCACCGTTTTATTCACGCTCGCTGAGAGTTACAACGCGACTGAAAATGGTTTGCTCCCCAACTATAAATGGCGCAATTCGCCGGACGTCGGCATGATGACGGTGAATTTATATCCGAAAACTTATGAAACTGGTGATTTGCCCCTTTTGAATCTGCCTTTTAAAGCTGATCATGATGTCAAGGCCGCCAGCAGCGCATCTGGAATCTATCTCGGTCATCCTGAAGCCTGGACGATGGGGCCAGAAATTCAAGGTGGCTGGTGGAGAGGGACCTCGGTCACCGAAGCCGCCCGCAAACAAACTTATCTAACGACCATCGGCCATGGCCTCAAAGCGCTTTTTGTTTATTACTTCAATGAAGGTAATAACTGGCAGCCGCACTGGATGAAAACAGCGATCACACCCTATTTTAATAAACTCAAAAGTGATCCCCGTTACCAAAACACGGATGAGAAGAATCTTCCCGACGCATTTTGGTCGGAATTGAACGACCAGGTCGCAGCGCAGTTTCTCGCCGTTGATACGCGTGGAATTTGGCGAAATGACGGGACACAATCAGAAACACTTTACTTCGATGCGCCCTTGGGCCCAGATGCCCAACCCCGAGCCCCCTTTCAACTATTGAAAAAAATCGGCCAAGACTTGATCAAGCCGTACGGAAGTTTTCTTGGCCAGGCACACGAATTAGAAGACCCCGTTTGCCTGATTAAAGATTCTGAAGCCAATGTCCCGGCACTTGGCGTCAATGCCCGCATCATTCAATCTGATTGGTCCGGTGGTCTGCTCGCACTGCTGATGCATAGCGGAGTCAATGCACATATACACCACTGGAAGCTAAATCCCTCTGCTGATCTCTTAAATCCAAAAAAGTGCCACTTGGTCATTTATCAAGATACCGGTCTGGATTCGCCAGAGCTCGTCGATCAACTCACACAAGTGATTGATCAAGGTGGCGCAGTTCTCAGTTTCATTTCTCCGCAGCTAGCCCAGGGAATTCTCGCCAAACGCCCGTCGGCCGTTTGCCAGCCGATTCCGCTTTCGCCGATGAACGTAGAGGGAGACCAATGTCAAATTGGCTCGGGGCGACTCTATTACGCAAAAGTCCCGATCTATGACGTCTTTAATACTGACTTTTACTTTCTTATTCACGACGCCAAAGAGCGGCGCGGAGTGATCGACCGAATTTTAGCAGAAACTTCGGTGTTTCCGCAGGTCAAAATCAATGGCGGCGGTGACCGTACTGTAACCTTTGCTCGCACGAACCCTGACGAAAAAGAAATCTGGGTAACCGTGAAAACCTCTCGCCATGACGGGTTTTCTGGATTGATTCAATGGACCAAAGCCAACCCAGCGCGGAATTATTTAGTCACCGACGTCTTAAGCGGGCAATCTCTGACAATTCGCGGTGCTGACCTTGCGGGAAGTGGCTTTTCATTTGCCCTCGCCGACAGCGAGACGAAGGCTTATTTTGTTCAATCCTCTATCAAAACTACGAGATAAGTATGCAAAAGATTTTAACTTTAGCCTTGGTGCTTTTTTCGATCAAGGCTGCTGCGATTCAAGCCGATTTGCCCCTAGGCGAATGGCTGAAGAGTGAGAAATCCTTCGCGACTGAGCGAATGCTGAAAAATATTTCACCAGCAGATGCCGTGCCAGGTGTGGTGGTCGCCTCGCCTTCGAAAGACAATCCAAATTATTACTTTCACTGGATCCGCGATGCCAGTCTAACCATGGATCAAGTCGTTTTTCTTTATGCAAACTCTCGTGAGGCCAAGCGCGCCACCTACCAAGGAATGATTGAAGACTTTGTCGCCTTGACACTTCGTCAGCAAAAAAATCCCGGCAAAGAAGGTTTAGGTGAGCCACGGTATTTAATTGATGGCTCAGCCGACACTCTTCCCTGGGGTCGGCCGCAATATGATGGCCCCGCCTTGCGTGCGTTGACTCTGATTCATTTTATCAACTTTTTCCCGAAAACCGGTCTTTCGCATAAAGATAAGCAACTCAAAGCCGACACTATCTCAGCGATCCAAACCGATCTTGATTATGTTACGCAGAAATGGAATACGCCCTGCTTTGATTTATGGGAAGAATTGCGCGGATTGCATTTCTACACGCAATCAGTGCAGTACTCAGCGATGATGAATGGCGCCGTTTTCTTTCGCGCTCAAGGCGATCCTGGTTTTGCCAGACTATTGCAGCAGACCGCATTGCAAGTAAAATCCGAACTTGAAAAGTATTGGGATGAGAAAAAAGGCTATCTTGGCGCCAGTCGAAATCTGGAGCAGGCTCCAGGCAGCACTTATAAATCAGCGAACCTCGATACCGCAGTGGTTCTTTCTGCACTTCACTCCAGTGATCCATATGGAAAAATCGGCTTGTCGTTTTTGGCTCTCGACGATGACCGGCTTATGGCAACTGTGGCGGCTCTTGAAGCGGCATTCTTGGCCGAATATAAAATCAATGCCAGCGCCAAAGTACCCGCCATTGGCCGCTTTACTGATGATGTGTATTTCTACGGAAACCCCTGGTACATGACCACGGCAGGATTTGCTGAGCTCTACTTTCGACTCACCCTTGCGCTCATCAACTCACGAAGCCTCAAAGTGACCGCCATCAACTCGGGTTTTTTAAATAGTGTCCTCTTAGCTTCACTGAATTCTGGGCCGCTTCCTGCCTTGACCGTTGGTACTGAAATCGCAGTTCAGTCCGATCTAGGGCAGAGAATACTCTCAGGATTGACTCAAAAAGGTGATGGCTACCTTTCGACTCTTCAAAAGTATGTGGGATCTCAAGGTGAAATGTCAGAGCAATTCGACCGTGAGGCCGGAGTCCCCGTTTCGGCACCCGACCTCACCTGGAGCTATGCAAGCTTTCTCTCAGCGGCCAGGGCCCGAGCGCAGCTTAACGGCACACCGTAACCGGATCAACACTCATGGTGGTGGCTGGGTTGACAAAGTAACAGCCATCTCGATTTTTCTCGAAAACTGAATTGCCCGTGATCTTGTTGCCAACGCAAGCGCTAGCAATGTCGATTCCAAAGCCTTTTGAGCGTTCGACCACAACCGAGCGAAATTCATTGTTATTGGCACAGGTCCCAGGAGATTCAGCCTCGGCAAAAAATGCCCCGTGATTGCCACTTCGGCTAATAGTCAGATTTTCAAAAACGGTGCCACTGAGGTTTCTGGCAAAAATTCCGACGTCACGGTTGCTGGCAAGAATTCCATTTTTAAAAGTATTGTTATTGAATTGAATATCGATTGAAATTCCGACACCACGATTTCGCGACAGATTAACGTTTTCAAATAAGCTGTTCTCGGTTTGATATTCGGCAAAACCGTCAAAATGATTTCCGTAGGAAGTGAAATCGATCACATGCAGGTGATCACAATATTTCTCAGTGACCAATCCTCCAGAGATCGCACTATGTGCGGTCACTCGACTAATTGTAATATTGGAAGAGCCCCGAATAGCGATGACTTACGCGATGACTTAGAGGATCGCCAATCCGTCACAATTTCGCGAATCGCGGCCCCACGGATTGCGCATATTCTTGAGCAACGAAAATAGGGAATTCATATTCGGCCACGAGCAAAATATATACCAAGTTATTTTTCTTTTTAATCTGAATGTTGAATTAGTTCGCTGAGCGGCCGCCTAAATTAATTTTTTTTAGCACTTCAATTTTGATTGAAACTTGTTGGCTCAACGGGGACGATGGGAGCTTCACGCCCACCGAGGAGTCATATCAATGCAAGTTGAGATTCAGAAATCCATTGCTAATGGCAGAAGATAAATTTTGGATTCTCTACGGAGCGAATGGTTACACCGGCCGCCTCATCGCTGAGGCCGCGAAAAAGCGCGGTTTTTCACCGGTGTTGGCCGGCCGAAACAAAGAAGAGATCACGCAGCTTGGACAGAAACTGAGTTTGCCTGTTAAAATTTTCCCATGTGAAAATCCTGAGCTTATCGCTAAAGAAATTTTCGGGGCACGACTCATTTTACATTGTGCCGGACCATTCTCGACGACATCCAAACCTATGGCGGTGGCCTGCCTGAAGGCCAAAGTCAATTATCTTGATATCACCGGTGAAATCACAGTTTTCGAGGGGCTTCTGAATCGGTCTGCTGATTTTGCAAAAGCTGGCATTGTTGCTGTACCAGGCGTTGGATTTGATATCGTGCCGACAGATTGCCTCTCGGCCCTTTTGCACGAACGTTTGCCCGAAGGTAACTCTCTCGAATTAGTCTTAAAACCGCGTGGGCGCTTGAGTCCAGGAACCATGAAAACAATGGCCGAAGGATTTTTTGTTGGCACACTCATTCGTGAGCAGGGCCAGATTAAAATGCTCAACAAATTCATAACCGACAAGCGGCGATTGGATGGCCGCGATCATCCTGTCGTCGGAATTCCATGGGGCGATGTCTCAGCGGCCTATTTCACAACTGGCATTCCAAATATTCAAGTTTGGCTCGTCTCACGACCTGGTGATATTCGTTTTCTTCACTTCTTGCAAAACACGAAGCGGATTTGGAAGTTGAACCTAATGCAGCTATTTTTGAAAACTCTGATTGAAAAGTTCGTGCGCGGCCCAGACGAAACTGAATTGGCGCAAAGCGGATACGAGATTTGGGGCCAAGTCAAAAGTCCAAATGGTGATCAGGTGACAATGAAAGTTCAAACTAGCAACGGCTATTCTTTGACTGTGGATTCTGCTTTGGCAGCTGTAAACCGGCTTCTGACAAACGCACCCGCCCCTGGAGCCTATACGCCCGCAAGGGCATTTGGGGCCGGATTTTTAAAGGATCTTTCCGGCGTCACAATTTCTGATCATGTGCAGATTTAGACATACCCCTGCCGTGCGTTCATGCCACCAAACCAGTGCTGAACAAATTTTATATGAAAGCGAATATTCGAGCAGAATCAAACTAAAAATATTTTTCATGTGGCTCTCCTTTAGAAAGTTGGCCATTTATGGCTCATTTTTCGGCAATGTGCAAACCCCTGGACAAAAATTACTTTCGTTTGCGAAAGGTACAATACTTGCCAACTCTACAGACGGGATTTAGATTTTTAAAAATGAAGATCAAACAAATTATTTTCACCCTGCTCTTATTTTCAACTGTTCCGGCACTGGCGGGCTTAATTTCTGAGGTGCAAATCAATTCCGTCATCGCGCATCTCTCCGAACAGCAAACGACCGGAAGCGACGGTTATGATATTGGCCAATGGCGAGCCCAAGTCACTTCAACCGTACCCGAATTCATCGGTGTAGGGCGCTTTAATATTCCCTATGAAGAGCCAACTGCCTTTGTGGCCGCTTCCATTGCCAATATTCTCGCTGAAATCTATTTAATCAATCCAAGATTTTCTGCCATTCCTGATATTCTCAACATGACCGAATTGGGACTGGAGTCATATCGCACTGGTGATCTTTTCAACTTCTATCCACCGAAATATTATGAAAATCATTTAGTGCGCGGCCCGCGGTATATGTATTTGAAAAAAAAATGGTACGGGTTCACGAACGTTCCCTCAGATTCCGACACGACGTCCGTCGCCTATTTGTTTTGGGCTTATCAAAACTCATTGCTGCGAAATGAAAGTGTAAATAATTCGGATTTACAGGTGCCGCCGGCGGTTCTTTCCGCCTTCGCTCAGTATCGCGATGTCGGCCGCGAGCCTCACGTTTACAATTCTTTGCATGGGTATTCCCAAACCAAAGCCCATCTCACTTGGCTGTTTGACGAAAATAATCCAGAAATGCCGCGTGATTGGTTTGCGACACCTGAAAAAGGCATTCGCATCCCCTTTAATAAAAACGACGTCGATTGTGTCGTGAATACCAACGTTCTAAAAATGCTCCAAGCTACCCATCATAGCGATGAACCTGGCTTTGCCGAAACCTGCCAGTACTTAAACCAGGTAGCAGAAAAAAGAGAGTACTATCATTGCGGCATGTATTACCCCAGTACCTATGCATTTCCCTATTCGATGGCGACGGCCTTAAATCTCGGGGTTAGTTGCTTGGAGCCAGGCCGCGAGACAGTTCTTAATAATATTCTCGCCCGTCAGCAAAAAAACGGAGCTTGGCGAAACGACCTTGAGGCAAGAGCGGATTTTATCCAGTCGACGGCATGGGCGCTGAGCACTCTTTTGCAATTAGGTGATCGACAGAATCAAAAACATCGTGAAGCCGCCGCAAAGGCCATCAAATTTCTTTTAAAGCAGGCGCAAGTCGATAGTAAGGGTCAAATGTTTTGGCCTGGTGAAGTTTTCTACGCGGCCATCTTTATCGCTCGCTTTCCCGTCGTCTGGCGCTCGGAAAGTTACACCACTGCAACTATCGCAAAGGCACTCAGCTTGGCTCTGCGGTGGGAAATATAATTAAATGAAAAGTGTTCCATACTTTAAACAGCTGTCGATTCTGG
>JAYVXN010000514.1:0-3091 GCA_043785085.1 Bdellovibrionales bacterium
TTTTATGATCACAACTGGCTGCCTATTTACCCAGCCCAGCTCTCAGTGGTCAGCGTTGGTAACCTGACTGTCGGAGGCACGGGTAAGACCCCGTTTACGATTTTTCTCCTCGAAGCTCTTCTTGAGCGACAAATTCGACCGGCCGTCATCAGCCGGGGTTATCGGGGTCAGGCACGTGGGGTACAAAGAGTTCTTCCGGAGCGCCTCGATGCGGGCCGTTTTTTCGGCGATGAGCCGACCTTGATTGCACGTCGCTTTATGCAGGTTCCGGTATTTACCGGAACCGATAAGGTGCGGGTCAGTCAAGCCGTGAAGCAGGAGACGAATGCGCAGTTGATCATTGCCGACGATGCCTTTCAGCATCGGCGCTTGCGCCGTGATCTTGATATCGTATTAATTGATGCCACAGAGCCGCGAGCCAACTATCGGCAAATGCCCTTAGGACGGGCGCGCGAAGGCTGGAGTTCCCTCGGCCGAGCGCAAGCGATCGTCGTCACCAAAGCGAATCTCATATCGCCTGAGGATCTCGCACAGCTGCAACGGGATCTCAAGCAAGCGGCTCCGCAGGCCCTGCATTTTGCGATGAAGTCAGAGATCAGCCGAATCAGGCACGGGCAAGAAGTTTTCACTGTTAGCGAGATGAGCGAGATGAGCGAGATGAGCGAGAGAGTCTTGGTCGTCGCGGGAATTGCCCAACCGCAAAGTTTACTTCAGTTAACTGAGGGCCTAGAGCGAGTCGGAGAATTGTTTTATCCCGATCACCACGATTATTCCGCAAAAGATCTGCAAAACATTGAGGCCTTGGCCAGAGCCCAAGGAGCCACTGCTGTCCTGATGACGGAAAAGGATTTTGTTAAACTCTCCGAATGGCAGCCGCGGCACTTAAAAATTTTAGTGACGCAATTGAGTTTTGTGCCACTGACACCCATGGATAGGCTTTATGAAAAACTTGGTCGGCTTTGTCTTTAAGGCATTTGCTTTTTTTATATCCGTCTTACCATTGTCAGTTCGGCTCAGTCTTGGCGATTTGTTAGGGCTGTTGTGGTTTGACGTGTTTCGTATTCGCCGCCAGGTCGCATTGCAAAATCTGCGCATTGCTTTTCCTGAGTGGACCGAAGAACAAAGAGTCACCACCGCACGCTGGTCGCTCCGGAATATGGGCCGGGGAATTATCGATTTTGCCAGCCTCCCGTTTTTCAACGATCGCATGCTCAGTGAGCAGTTTGAATTTCAAGGTTTAGAAAATGTTAAAAACGCACTCTTGAAAAAACGCGGTGTGCTTTTACTTGGCCTACATTTCGGCCCAGGTGACTTCGGTATTGCCGCCACATCGCGAAAAGGGCTTCCACTGAATCTCATTTCGAAGGAGTTTAAGACAAAATGGCTCAATGATTTGTGGTTCGGTATGCGTGGCCGCCAGGGAACGAAATTTATATCACCTGAGAAGAGTTCATTTGATATTTTGCGGGCGCTGAAACGAAATGAGTGTGTCGTTTTTGTGCTGGACCAGTTTATGGGCCCGCCAATTGGCGTGCGGACGAATTTTTTCGGCAAAGAAACCGGGACCGCAGCCGGACTGGCCTTAATGGCTGGTCGCACTCAGGCACCTGTCCTTGCGTGTTATCCCTATCGTCGGGGGGATGGTAAAATAATTATTGTTTTTGAAAATGAAGTTTCTTTTCAAGCCATTGGGCCTAACAATCAAAACATCGCTAGAATGACCCAGGTCTACACTGATAAGCTGGAAGAAATCGTTCGAAAACATCCCGAGCAATGGATGTGGATCCATCGAAGGTGGAAAGAATTTCGTGACTGAGGGTGATCAGGTTAAAACAAAATTTATTCACGCATCACCCGTTAAGATTTTCTGCGCATTCTTGCTGATCACAGGCTGTTCGTCAAAAGTGCTCAAGCACAAAGATGCCGAGACTTTGCTCATCAATAAAGAATACGAAGATAAAATTCAGGTCACGCAATTGCCACCGTCCGAAGCGCTGCACTCGGGTGAATTTGTCTGTTTGCCGGAAGACATGAAACAAGCCGAACGTAAAAAAGCGGCTAAGCGGCTTGCGGCTAAAGAATTGAAGAAGTCAAAAAAGAATAAACGCCGACGAAATGGCCAAGTGAAGGCGGCAGATCTAGTGGTCGCGGATCAAGGCCCACAGGCGCCCTTAAAAAGAGAGCCGGATTTTGAGGACGCCGAAGGATTCACAGGACGACGACCGAATACTGATCCGTTTCGCCCTGGCGAAAAGGTCACTCTTGAACTGAGTTATTTTGGCGTGACCGCCGGCGATTTAGTGATGGAAGTAAAACCCTTTGTCGACGTCAATGGCCGAAAAGCCTACAATCTCTCGGCCCACGCGACCTCGACGTCGGTCTTTGCGATGTTTTATGCGGTTAATGACACCGCTGAAACTTTCGTCGATTTTGAAAAAATGATTCCGACCAATTACTCCTTGCATGTCAAAGAATCTAAACAGCTACGTGAAGTTCGGTCCCTATTTGATTGGGACCATATGCGTGCGACTCTTTGGGATAAAAAAGTGACCAAAGAAAGTGGCGTCGAAGAGAAAAAAGATGAATGGGATATTCTCCCGTATTCGCAAAACGTCTTTAGCGGCCCCTTTTATCTGCGCACGTTTCAGCTGGAACCGGGCAAAAAGCTGGCCTTTCGGTTGGCGCACGAAGGTAAAAATTATGTGATTACAGGAGAGGTCTTAAGGCGCGATAAGCTCTCGACTCCGATTGGTGAACTGAAGACAATCGTCATGCGGCCGAAAATCGAGCTGGGCGGAATTTTTCAGCCGGTGGGTGATATTTTATTTTGGCTGACCGATGATGACCGGAAATTCATCGTCAAGATTGAAAGTAAAATCAAAATCGGCAAGATTGTCGGGATGGTGAAAAGCATCGAAAAAGGTGTGCCTTAGAGTCTACCCCAATGTTGCATAAACTTTCGGTCGGAACCGCTGACGCTTGCTCCAGAAGCTCGAATCTGACGACTTGCTCAGAAAATCTGGACTCAACGTACGGTGTACGTACGCCTCGTCCAGATTTTCCTGCGCGAGCCGCCACCTTCGGGCTTCTG
>JAYVXN010000515.1:0-3091 GCA_043785085.1 Bdellovibrionales bacterium
TGGCTTTCGTGTTGAGTTGCTTGAGAGATTTAACCGCGCCAAGATATTCTTGGCCTGAATTCAGCCACGAAAACAATGACCCCGAAGCCAAACGAGCAATCGAGACATTTTCTTCAAGTGAGCGAAAGGGGAAAATACTGTCTCGTTTACGGTCTTCACCAACAAAGGCCAGATGTTCTTTTAATGATTTACGAGGAGTGGCGTCAGAATAATGGCGGCCTAGGAGTTCAACTCGTCCAGTCGTGAGAATTTTTGCATCACCAAAAAGGGATTGCAGCATTTCCGAGCGGCCGGCGCCGAGGAGGCCTGAAAAGCCCAAGATCTCGCCTTTTTTGACGGAGAAATTCAAAGGGCCAAAAACCTTTTTTCCGGATTGATGAATCCCAGAGTAGTTGCTGACACTCAATTGGGTTTCACCAAAAACTCGAGGTGGAGATTGCGGAAACAAATTCGAAAGAGAGCGGCCGACCATATGTGTGATCAGTTTATCCTCGCTCAGCTCTGTGGCGTTTGCGGTCTGGACGGTTTGTCCGTCACGCAAAACTGTGATGCGATCAGCGAGCTCGTAAATTTCTTCCATTTTGTGGCTGATATAAACTAGACCTTTGCCTTTACTTTTCAAATCTCGCAAGAGTTTGAAGAGATTCTCCACTTCACGTGGAGTGAGGGCCGAGGTGGGCTCATCTAATATCAAAACTCGCGAATTTCGCGCCAGGGCTTTGGCGATCTCTACCATTTGCTGGGAGCCAACACTGAGTGTGCCCATAATGGTCGAGGCATCGATATCGCTACCGACAGCATCCAACCATTTTTGTGCTTCGCTCTGTAATTTCGGCCAATCGATTAAACCAAAACGCGTCTGCCAGTGACCAGCAAAGATGTTTTCAGCGACCGTTAGATGCAAGAAACTTGAAAGTTCCTGATGGATGATCGCAATGCCGGCATTTTCGGCCTCAATGGGTGAACGAAATTGAAGAGGCGTGCCGTCAATGCGGATCTGTCCCGTAAAAGAGCCGGACGGGTAGGCGCCGCTCAAAATTTTCATGAGCGTCGACTTACCCGCGCCGTTTTCACCAACAAGCGCAAGAATTTCGCCTGAGCAAATCGTTAAACTCACGTCATCGAGAGCTTTGACTCCGGGAAAGGTCTTGCTGACATTTTCAAGGCGGACAAGTTCAGTCAAAGCGCTTACTTTCCTGCGCCCATGACTTCGGCTTTGGTGTGAAAGCCGGTTTTATAAATACGCTCATCCAAATTTGATTTATCAATGGCATAAACTGGCGTTGCGATGGTTGGCACTTTGAACTTGCCACTGTCGACGATTTGTGTGGGAACCGGCTTTTCACCTTTGGCCAGTTGAAATGCCACATCTGCCGAAGTTTTTGCTAAGGGTGCAATGTCTTTTAAGACTTCAAATTGCTGTTTGCCTGCGACGATGTTTTTAATCGCGGCCAAATCAGCATCGGCACCAGCTACGAAAACTTTGCCAGTTAAACCTTGCTCCTGCAGAGCTTGGACCGCTCCCTGAGCCATACCTGAATTATTGGCAATGATCGCGTTGATTTTATTGCCATTTTGCGTGAGCGTATTCTCAACGGTCTCCATGGCCTTAGCGGTGCTCCAGCCCTCGTGACTCTTTTTCACAACGACTTTAATGTTTGGATATTTCACTAGCACTGATTCAACTCCGCGAGTGATTTCATTGGCAACCGAATGGCCGGCTTGACCCATCAAAATCACGTAATTGCCTTTGCCGCCAGTGGCTTTCACAGCCGCTTCGGCTTGCAAAACTCCGACTTTGAACGAATCTTGTGTCACATAAAAATCAACCGGTGCATCGCTGATCATGCGATCATATGCAATGACGGGGACTTTATCAGCATGCGCGAGTTTGACGAGGTTTGCGGCTGCTTGGGAGTTGACTGGCTGAATGACCAATGCCTTCACGCCCATTGAGAGAAGGTTTTCGACTTTGGCGGTTTGCGTTTGCGGGTTGTTTTCAGCTGAAACTAAGACCGGCTCGAATCCGAGTTTTTTAGCTTCTTCCATAAAAAATTTCTGATCTTTTTGGTAGCGCTCTTCTTGCAGAGTCGACAAAACAAAACCAATTTTGATTGGTGCCGCATTCGCCGCGGTGCTTAAAAAAAGTGCAGAAAGGCTGAGAACGAACAAACGATTCAAAGTCATTTTTATCACCCCCATTAAATCCTGACACGTCTTCTTATCGAGGGAGTTTGAGTGGGTCAACCTGTCTTGAGTATTGGCTCCTACTTAAGTTTATTCCTATGGGACGAAGCGTAAAAACAAGTGTGCAAATTGTGGTCAAGTTTCAGGAATGGCGCATGTCATCGAAATCCTCGGCGCTGGCCGGGTTATTCTTTGACCTGCATTCGTTCTTTTTCCAGAAAAATCCGAATAGCGGCGCGGTGGTCGCCCTGAATTTCAACCACGCCTTCTTTTTTGTCCATGAGATAGGTGCCGCCGGCGCCGCATTTTTGCTTGAGGAGCCTAGTGAGTTCTCCTAAAAATGCTTCAATCTTAGGCAGGCCATCTAATACTGTGACGACCTTGCCTTTTCTACCGGTTGAATCCAATTTCATTTTCACGGTGAAATTCCGAGAAGTGACAAATTTATCCAGCGAGCTCATGACACCGCAATCCGCTGGATCAAGTGATATCCGAATTGCGTGCGCACCGGGCCCGAAACTTCACCTTCTTTGAGTGAAAAAGCTGCATCTTCAAAGGCTTGGACCATGCGGCCACGAGTGAAAACTCCCAGATCTCCGCCCTGATTGCGAGAGGGGCATTTAGAAAAGGTCTTTGCTAGATCTTCAAACTTGCTGCCAGCTTGCAGTTTCTGCAGCAGATCTTTGGCTTCATATTCCTGGTCGACTAAAATATGGCGGGCGCGAACTTTTTCTGATTGCACTTGAACTCCCTCGGCAAAAACGAGCTATTGAAACACAGACATAGCCGTTTTTTGAATGGGTGACAACTAAGCACCCCGTCATAAGTAACTTGACACTTTTTCTTGGTCTTTTGCGACGACTCTTCGTTGGTCGGCCTCTCGTTAGCCGCCTGCTAGCGCTTC
>JAYVXN010000516.1:0-10004 GCA_043785085.1 Bdellovibrionales bacterium
GATCCAGATTCAGAGCGTACACCGTCTCATCTTTTGCAGCCTTTAGAATGGGTTCGATCTCGTGTATCGTTTGGAGAAAGGCTCCTTTGATCTTTTCTGCGGCCTCTTCGGACAAACTCATGATCAGTGAATAATGAAGATCATTCGCACGTTGTTGATCCAGCGAAACGATAGCTTGCATCCGCCAGTTGGCATGATGTTTCGATACAAGCGCTGAATCGGCAGGGATATGAATACGACTTGATTTGGCTGTCGTTTTTTTGCGCTGATTCGTTGCCCTGAATCGCTTGGGTGCGTTGGTTTTTATCAACGAGGAGAGTTTTGGTTTGATCCAGGGCTTTTTGCGAAGACGGATCTATTTCGGCTGCGAAAATTTGACCACTGAAGATTAAGGCTAAAATGAGACCACGCATTCGAGAGCTCCTAGCTTTCTCTCAGTTTACCTAATTTATTAAAAAAAAGGCAGAGCTCGGTCTCAAATTGAACTGTTAATCAAAAGCTTCAGCCAAGAGCTGCGCTGCTGGAAACCTCTCATCTTCGAGCAGACGTTTTTTAACGTCTTTGATCATGGCCCCATTGCCACAAAGATAAAAAGTCGTTGGCAAAGTATGGTAATCGAAATCAGTAATATGATTTTGAATATACCCAGTTTTGCCAGTCCAACTGGGCGACGGGCGGCTTAAAACAAAATCATATTGAAAATCCGTGAGCTCAGCTTTGAGAGTTTCAAGTTCTGCGCGGTAATAAATATCGGCCTCTTCGCGTAAGCCAAACAATAGACGATATCGCAGATCCGGATATTTCTTCGCAAATGAAACTAAGTAGGAATAATGCTGAGAAATTCCTGAACCGGTATTGAGCATAATGATCTGCTTGGTCGGCGGGTCTTTGAAAAAAACGCGGCCAAACGGGCCGGTGAACTGCAAAACTTCATGACCCTTTAAAGCCCAAATAAACTTTGTAGCAGCGCCATTTTCTACGGCTTTAAAAATCAAGCGAAAACCGTTTTTGACCTGATCCGTACTTGCAATCGAATAGGCCCGCAATAAGGCTTTTGGTTCTGCCGGAACATGCAGCATCACAAATTGTCCGGCTCGAAACGAAAATTCTGCGGGTTTTTCGGTTTGTAAAACGAGCTCACGAATCCAAGGTGTATGATCGATGATTTCTGTCACCTGCATTTGGTAGAAGTGACGAGCTTTTGATTTTCCTGAATTGCTGGTTGGGTCTGGTGACGCCACCGCCACCGCCTGGTTTTGTGTCATAGCTGAGTGGTATACACTTTTATCATGTCTAAGTAAAGCTGGTGGCCCGTGTGCTGTAAAAAGGGCTAAGAGCGCAATTGCTCTTTTAAGCGTTCGTAAAGCGCCACAGCCTCACGAATCACCTGGGTCGCCTCGTCGCGATCCAAAAAGCCTTCGACCTTAACAGTTTTGTTCTCCAAGCTTTTGTAATCTTCAAAAAATCTTCGCACTTCCATCATTCGATGCGGCGGCAGCTCCGTGATCGATTTGTAATGCGAATACTCCGGATCATGAGCATGCACGGCAATGATTTTATCATCGGCTTCGTTTTGATCGAGCATTTTCATGACGCCAATGGGTTTGGCAGTCATGATTGACAACGGAGCAACGGGATCCTGGCCTAATACTAAAACATCGAGCGGATCGTGATCACCGCAATAAGTGCGCGGAATAAACCCGTAATTGGCCGGATAATGCACACTTGAAAACAACACCCGATCGACGCGAATCAGGCCACTCGGTTTATCGAGCTCATACTTGGTTTTAGAGCCCATCGGCACTTCGATGATCACATTCACTAAAAAGGGTTGCTGACTCCCAGTTTCAACGTCATGCCAAGGATGCATTTGGGCCTCCATGTCCCTCGGGACACGGCATTTTAGAGTCGGCCACGGATCGATTTCAAGTCAGCGGGCGCCATGATTCGAGGTTTTTGCCAAGGCCACGTCTGTGGTTTTGTTTGATTCTTCGCGTTAGGTGTATATATTGAGGCCATGGAACTAAATCTCAAAGGTAAAACGGCTCTGGTCGGTGGAGCCTCACAAGGCATCGGCAAAGCAACCGCAGAAGAATTCGCAAGACGTGGCGCCCGCGTGATTCTCTTAGCGCGTTCAGAAGATAAACTACAGAAAATCGCCAAAGAAATCGAAGGAACTGGGCATCGCGTGCTGGCGCTCGATGTGGTGGATCGCCCGCGTTTGCAAGCTGAACTGTCGCGACTGCTCAAAGAAACCGGCCCGATTGAAATATTGGTGTGCAATTCAGGTGGTCCAAAGGGTGGACCAATTGCAGAGGCCCGCGAAGAGGAGTTTCTCTCTGCTTTTCAAAACCATGTTTTAGCCAATAGCTTAATGGCGCAAACTTTGCTTCCTGGAATGAAAGAACGCGGCTATGGCCGAATTATTAATATTATCTCAACTTCGGTCAAAGTTCCGATTCCGGGATTGGGAGTTTCAAATACCATTCGCGCGGCCGTCGCCAGTTGGGCGAAGACGCTCTCTTTGGAAGTGGCAGCTCATGGCATCACCGTGAACAATGTTCTGCCTGGCTACACTGAGACACCTCGCCTCGAAGCGCTGCTTAAAGCGGCGGCTGAAAAATTAAAAAAATCGGAAGCTGAAGTTGCTGCCGAGTGGAAGCGCGCCACACCTGCGGGCCGATTCGGCCGACCGGAAGAGACGGCAGCGGCGATTGCCTTTTTAGCTTCGCCAGCCGCCGGCTACATCAATGGCATTAACTTACCCGTGGATGGCGGGCGCACGGGGAGCTTGTAGTGCGCTTTGATGTTTTCTTTTCAATTTGCCAAACCGACGTCAATGGTTACCTGCCGTCTGAACGAGTGATGTTTGAGAATTTTTTCTCACAAATCCGCTTGGCCGATGCTCTCGGTTTTGGCACGGCGTGGGTGGCAGAGACGCATTTGTCCTGTCAGACCCAGAAGAAAAATCCGGGCGCGGTGATTCCGCAGTTTCAAGGAGAAATCGGTCTCAATACCGACATCTTGCAATTGGCGCACAAAGTTTTTAGCCAAACTAAACGCATTCATATTGGTTCAGCGATTCGAAATATTCTCTGCAATGGCGGCCCGATCGCGCACGCTGAAGCGATTCGCACGTTTTTGACCTTGCATGGTCTTGAGCAATTTGAGGAGCGGTTATTGAATATCGGTTTTGCCAGCGGCCGCTTTCCATTTTCGAATACACCTTACGGTATTCGCCCGCGCAATGAGTTTGAAAAAATCGCCTGGCCGGCCCTGCGTGGGCTGATCTTCATGGAAGCCACTGAAATTTTCTTAAGGTTCCTGCGCGGCGATGTGTTCTCGAGCCGCGAAGTGCAGCGCAAAAGTTTGCGGGCCAATCACTTTCGAAAACCCGAGGACTGGGCGCAAGCACTGGCAGCCGCAAAGCAAACGCAAGCCTTTGCACCTTTGCTGGTTGATGACGCCATTGAAATTCCGGCGCAGTGGGAATTTGATCAGGTCGGCGTGATTCCATTTGAAGCGCCCCTAAATTTATTGCGCTTAACAATTGGCGCCCACGATGCTGCTTCACAGAATTTTGCCAATCAGTTTTTGCCGTGTGGAGTGTTTAATCTCTCCATCACTCCCGGAAAAGTCATCGAAGAAACCCATCAGCGCATGCAAAGCTCTTATCACCCCAGTGGGGGCCCGTGGCGGCGCGAGTATATGCCGCGCACGGTTTTGGTTTTTATCGACAATAGCCCCGGCCTCAGCAATGAGCAGCGGGGCAAGAAGGCCCGAAAAGCCGGCGAAGCCGCAATGGAAAATTACTGGAAGGCAATCGAAGGTACTCTTGACCCTGAGAAAATCAATAATGCCGTCGACAATGCCTTGGTCGGGTCTCCGACTGACATTATCACGCAAATGAATGAGCGTTTTTCTGCCGACGACCGACTGATGCTATGGTTTGATTTTAATAATCATGACAATCAAGCGGTCCAGCAGTCGATGCGTGATTTCATGGAGCAGGTCGCGCCAATTGTTAAAGGAAGAATGAATGTCTGAGACGTGGGTTCCGCTGGTTGATTACCGTCGCAATGGAGTCTCTGAAGTGACCATTCACGGGGCGATTTCTTTCGTCTCCGGTAAAAACCTCATTTACTCCTATGGCGGCAATGTTCTTTGCTACGGTCGCTCGATGATGAAGCCCCAGCAACTCAAAGTGTTCGCTCAAGATCTAGAGCCGCTCCTGAGTTGGGATTGCAAGGCGGTGAGTGTGGCCTCGCACAATGCTGAGCCTGATCATATCCGCGCGGTGAAAGAAATTTTAAAACCATCGGAAATGGGCCTCATGCAAACGCCGTTTTCGCTGCCAATGGTGCAGTTTGGGCGGCAAATGCGCAGACCGCGCAGATGGTATCATCCGTGCGCTGGAAAACATGCGGCGATTTTGCGTGGTTGCCAAGTGCGCGGCTGGTCTCGCATTGGTTACACGTGGCCGCATCATCCCTTTCACGGAGAATACTTAAGTGTGGTCGCTCGCGCCTTGGGCCCTGAATGGCGCCCGCAAACCACGGCCAAAGATGGCTGCGGTCTGCCCACGATTTCAATGACGGTGACCGAGCTTGCTCGCCTGTATGCGCAGTTAGTGGTGCAAAAAGATGAAGATTGGATTTGGCAAGCGATGACCACACGGCCAGATATGGTCGGCGGCTTTAATCGGCTTGATTCAACGATTTTAAAATCCTGTCACGGAAAAGTGCTCGCCAAAGAAGGGGCCGATGGCCTCTTGGGCTTGGCGATTGAACATCCGGATTATCCCGAAGGCCTGGGTGTGGTGGTTAAAATCGCCCACGGTTGGGATACCACCGCCACTTGGTTTGTCGCTCGCTACGTTCTCGGGGTTTTGGGTTTTGATCTCAGAAATCCTTATCGCCTTGAGCGGCAAAAAGCTTTTATCAAACCTGAAGTCATTCCGCCTGAGCTGCGCCACAATATGGCGCAAATCGTGCCCTTTGATCCCTGGGACCCCGATGAAGATCGCTGGGAATTTGATTTCTCCCGCTATCAACATCCCGAAACACTTGGGCACGGAGAGGGCGTATGAAAAAATTGGCCAATTTCATCGGTGGCGAATTCAAACCTCCTCAAGGCGGCGCTTACTTTGCAGGAGTTAATCCAGCAACAGGAGAGGCCTTTCTGGAAATTCCAGATTCTGATGCCAGCGATGTGAAGGATGCCGTGCAAAGAGCCAAAGCCGCTTTTCCAATGTGGGCGCAAACGCCAGTGCGCGAGCGCGCACGGATTTTATATCGTGTGGCGGATTTAATCGAAGCGCGTTTAGCTGAATTTGCTCAAGCCGAGAGTGAAGATCAAGGAAAGCCGGTCAAACTCGCCAGTGAACTCGATATTCCGCGTTCAGTCGCGAATTTTCGATTTTTTGCTGGCGAAATTCTTCACCATACCGAGCAAGCCACGCACAGTGATGGAGTGATTTTAAATTACACCAGCCGCAAACCGCTCGGTGTGGCCGGTTTAATTTCGCCCTGGAATTTGCCACTGTATCTTCTCACCTGGAAAATCGCTCCGGCCATCGCGAGCGGTAATACCTGTGTTTGTAAACCTAGTGAATTGACGAGTTTCACCGCGTTTTTATTGGGTGAGGTGCTCAATGAGGCGGGTGTGCCGCCAGGTGTGGTCAATATTGTTTTTGGCACGGGCCCTCGCGCTGGCGCGCCATTGACGGCGCATCCAGATGTGCCACTCATTTCATTTACGGGTGGCACTGAGACTGGCAAAACCATTGCGCAAACGGCGGCGCCTTTATTTAAACGCTTGAGCTTAGAGCTTGGTGGGAAAAACCCGAATCTGATTTTTGCTGATGCTGATCTCGACCAAGCCGTCGCGACAACACTTCGCTCAAGTTTTCTCAACCAAGGTGAGATTTGCCTTTGTGGCTCCCGGATTCTCGTCGAAGAAAAAATCCGCGAGGCCTTTACGGAAAAATTTGTTAAAGCCGCGGCTCTCTTGAAAGTCGGTGATCCGTCTCATCCCGATACTTTTATGGGGCCAGTGGTGAGTGCAGCACATTTTCAGAAAGTCACCTCCTACCTTGAGCATGCACGAGCCAGCGGTGCGCGCTTTTTGCTAGGCGGCGAAAAACCAAAACTCACGGCCCGCCTGGCCAGCGGGTATTTTATTGCGCCGACAATCCTGACTGATGTGCCTTCAGCGTCGCGGATTTTTCAAGAAGAAATATTTGGCCCGGTCGTCACCATCAATTCGTTTACGACCGACGCTGAGGCCATCGCTTTAGCCAACGGTGTGAAGTATGGCCTGAGCGCCAGTGTTTGGACGCAAAATCTGGCCCGCGCGCATCAGGTGAGTGAAGCCTTGGACTGCGGTACAGTTTGGGTCAATACCTGGATGTTTCGCGATTTGCGTGTGCCCTTTGGTGGTAGTAAAGCCTCCGGGATGGGGCGCGAAGGTGGGCGCCATAGTTTAGAGTTTTTTACCGAAGCCAAAAATATTTGCGTGAAATACAAGTAAAGGATCAAGTTATAATGAAGGGATCAATTGTCGCAGGAGTTCTAGCTCCGCATCCACCGCATCTGGTGTACGCCTCCAATCCACCGCAGAACGAGCCGCGCTCAGAAGGCGGCTGGGATGTCTTGCGGTGGGGCTATGAGCGCTGTCGAAAAAATGTTTTATTGCAAAAACCTGATGTCTTCCTAGTGCATTCACCGCACTGGATGACAGTGGTCGGGCATCATGTTCTGGGCCTGCCGCATTTTAAGGGTCTGTCGGTTGATCCTATTTTTCCGCATCTGTTTCGCTTTCAATATGATGTCAAAGTCGATGTTGATCTTGGGCTGTTAATTGCTGAAGAGGGCAAAGCGCAGGGCATGAATATGAAGGTGATGAAAAATCCAGATTTTCGCATCGACTATGGGGCGATCACTTCGCTTTATTTAATGAACCCTGCCATGGATATTCCGTTTGTGAGTATCTCTTCAAATAATTCTCCTTATTACTTTTCCAACGAAGTCGGGCAAGAAGAAATGAAACGTCTCGGTGAAGTGACCGCCAAAGCGATTGAGCGCTCCGGTAAGCGCTGCGTGCTCTTGGCCAGCAATTCGCTCTCGCATCGGCATTTCGTGACTGAGCCGGAAATTCCGGAAGATATGAGTCATGAGTTTATTTATCATCACGGACAGTATCTATGGGATATGGAAGTTTTAAAAATGATGCGCGAAGGTCGCAGCCAAGAACTCATTGATTGCCTGCCAGAATTTATGGACATGGCCTCAGCCGAAGTCAAAGCGGGGGCCCTCACCTGGATGCTCTCAGCCCTTGGTATGCCAAGCTATCCGGCGGAAGTGCATAGTTACGGTAGTGTGATCGGCACCGGCAATGCGGTGGTAGAATGGAATCATGAGAAGTTCGGAGGTGCGCGATGAAAGCGCCTGAGGGATCCTTGATCACCGCTTGCTATATCGTGCCAGGTCTGCCGCACGTTTTACTCGCACCTGAGAAATCGCCGGCTTGGAAGGCGCTCAATCAAAGTTATGCTCGTGTGCGCGAGGAAATTGCGAACTCCGATGCCGAAATGATTTTATATTTCTCAACCCAGTGGTTATCTGTTTTGGGTTATTTATTCCAAGCCGATCCAAATCCTGAGTGGGTGCAAGTCGATCATAATTGGCATGAGTTGGGATCGATGCCCTATAAATTCAAAATCGACACCGATTTTGCCAAACACTATGCTGCTGAAGTGAAAGAGATGGGTCATTACGTTCGTGAAGTGAACTATCGCGGTTTTCCGATTGATACCGGTACCATTGTCGCGCAAAAACTGCTAAATCCGGATAATCGTCTGCCCGCCGCGATGGCCTCTTGTAATATGTATGCCGAAAAGCAAGAAACTCTCTCCATTGGTCAGGCCGGCATGCGCGCCATTGAGAAAAACGGCAAGCGCACCGTAGTCGTATTGGTTTCAAGTCTGTCGGCTCGCTTTGAAGTTAAAGATATTGATCCTCGACTTGATAAAATTTCAAGCCTCAAAGATGACGAATGGAATCGCAAAATTCTCGATATTCTCGCTGAAGGCCGCCTCGAGGACGTCAGCGAAGTGGCAAGGGAGTTTGCCCGTCAGGCCAATGCTGACATGGGCTTTAAGGGACTGTGGTGGCTCAATGGTCTGGTGGGAAAGACCAATGATTTTCAAGGCAAAGTTTTTGAGTATCAACCGGTTTGGGGCACCGGCAATGCGCTCGTTGGCTTTTATCCCAAACGCGCGATTCGCTCGATTCCAGATTGGGTCAATGATGAACCGGATTTGGTTGAACGGATGACCAAGCCTGCGCAGGTTCAGAAAAAAGTTTCGGTCCAGCGTGATGAAAAAGTTCATTCGAAAAAAGCACCGGAACCAGTCGGGCCCTATCCGCACGCCCGCCGTGTGGGTGAATTCATATTTGTCTCAGGTATTGGCCCGCGCAAACAAGGCACGAAAGAAATTCCGGGCGTGACGATGGATGCTTCTGGCAAAGTCATCGCTCATGACATTGAAGTGCAAACTCATTCGGTCATTCAAAACATCGCGACGATTTTGGAAGATGCTGGCAGTGGGCTTGAGGATGTCGTAGATGTTCAAGTCTTTCTGACGAATATGAAAAGCGATTTTCAGCGCTTTAATAAAGTTTACGGCGAATATTTCGCAAAAATCGGACCCACGCGCACGACCGTCGAAGTGCTTTCGCTTCCGACACCAATTGCCGTTGAGCTGAAAGTCATTGCTAGGCCCAAGGAGAGATAAGTTGGAAAAACCACGCCCGAGTTTTGAGCAAATCTATATGGAATTGGCCCACAGTTTAGCTGCGCGCTCCACTTGCAGGCGTTTGAAAGTCGGCACTGTGATCACGAGTACGGATTTTCGTAAAGTCTTGGCGGTGGGGTATAACGGCAATGCCACTGGGCTCGCGAATCAATGCGATCGCGATGAGTCGGGCAACTGTGGCTGCCTCCATTCAGAAGAAAATGCCGTGATCAATTGTGATGCGCCGCGGGCGACAGAGAAGGTCGTTTTTGTCACGCATTTGCCGTGCGTGATGTGCGCCAAGCGCCTGATCAATTTAGGTGGCGTGCGCAAGATTTTCTATGCGACGGATTACCGCTCCCATGATTCGCTTGCGGTATTTGCTCAGACGGGCATTGCGGTAGAGCGTTTTCACCTTCAGGACCATTCATTATAAAACACCCCATCGCCATTATTGTCTCAGGCAGAAATTAAAGTTGTTTATTCTTTTCTCACTGTCTTCTTGAAGTGCGGTATAAAGTGCCACGCGAAACAAGAAATTGACGAAGATCGTGACGAAGCCAGAAATAATCAGGATAATGATTTGGAACTGACTTCCTAAAAGGATTTTCAATGGCCTCACTCAAGGTTTCAAATCGTCACGAGATCGCACTTCTGCTCTCACAAATGAAAGAAGAGATTTTACGTGACTGGGAAGCTCAATGTCGTGAGCGGGTGCCGGCTGCGAAAGCGCAAAGCCCCACGGTTCTTCGCAATTCACTCCCATTATTCCTGGATCAGATGATCGTGACTTTGGCGGAAAAGAATCCGGATTTGGAAACTGAAAAAAATGCCGATGTCGCTCGCATCCACGCGGAAGATCGATCACAGAAGACGCAATACACCCTCAACGAAGTCATCTTTGAATATCATATCCTTCGCAGTGTTCTGATGAAAAACATGGCGAAGGACAGGCCGGTTGATTCTGAGTCGCAACAAATTGTCCATTCATTTATCGACCGAGGAATTAGCAAAGCTGCCGTGAGGTATGCCGAGATTGAATTGAATCGAAGTTTCGAACAAAGAAAGAAAATTGAGGAAGCGAGGCTGGAAGCCGAGCGGGCAAACCAAGCTAAATCTGCTTTTCTGGCGAATATGTCACATGAAATCCGCACACCCCTTGGGGCGATCATGGGCTTTGTTGAATTGCTCAAAGAAAACGGATTAA
>JAYVXN010000517.1:0-3085 GCA_043785085.1 Bdellovibrionales bacterium
TTTCGCGATTTCGACAGGCACATCGAACTGCAAAGCGCAAAACTTTGTCATGAACGATAAAGCCATTCAGTATTTCACTGAAGTCAATCATGCTGATTTGAGCCGCGAAATGGCACAAGGTCAGGGCGAAAAGCTCAACACCTTGGCTTCTCTTTACGGTTGCAAAGGCACTGCTCAAAAAGCATTCGCCAGCATGACTCAGAATTCTTATGGTCAAATCGTTCCCGCGCAGAACACTTCAGCCACTGACATGGTGAAGAACCTCAACGGCCAATTCGCAGCTCATCCTGAAGTTGCTAGCAGCTGTTCAGCTATTTAAGAGATCAGAAGGGCGCCTGACCCCAGGTGCCCATTTTTATTTTGTCTTTGCTCCCCTGCATTGCTACGCTTGATCACCTTATGCTCAAACCGCTGTTGCTATTTTTCTTGTCCCTCGCGACTTTGCCGGCGACGTCGCTAGCCGAAGCCGTGGATGCTCACTATCTTCAAGATCTGCAAAGTAAAGTCGATTCAGAACACCTGGCGACCTCGCGTCCTTGGCTGCTGCTCGGCCATTATCGCCAGCGCTGGTTTGGCGGCTATTACTCCGAAGTCGCGGGTCAGGCCTTTTTTATAAGTCCGGTCGGAAAAACCGATCCAGCCGCAGAACTACATGCGACCCTCGCCGCATTTGCCGATGTGACTGCGCCAAAGCTAATGCAGTGCCAATACATGGCTCGGCGCAATTGGCTTTTTGAAAAATTGCAAATCGATGTGGCGAAGTTCCCGCGCCTAGCCTGCGAGACGACTGAAGGCTGGAAGAAGAAACTGAATGCCGATGGCGCATCGATTATTTTTGCCTCGGCCTACTTAAACAATGCGGCCAGTATGTTTGGTCACACATTTTTGAAGTTTCACTCTCGTGATAATCACGCTGAGGAGCGCGATTTACTGAATTACGGCGTGAGTTTCGCCGCCAACACGGGTGGGCTTTCGGGTGGGTTTCAATTTGCCGTCTACGGTTTGTTTGGGGGCTATCCCGGGACTTTTTCAATGCTTCCCTACCATCAAACCTTGCAGCAGTACGCCAATCTTGAGGGCCGCGATATTTGGGAATACCGGCTCAACCTGACCAGCAAGCAACTCGACACCTTGATCAATCACCTCCTGGAACTTGAAAAAACTTATTTTGATTATTATTTCTTTGATGCCAATTGCTCCTATCAGCTTCTGGCCGCCCTCGAAGTGGCGAATCCGGATTTGCATCTCACCGATCAGTTTTTTTATTTTGTGATTCCGGCTGACACGATTCGCTTGATGGCGCGAAATCCGGAACTTCTTCAAGATGTCACTTTTCGGCCGGCGCTGATCACGCAGTTTCGCGCTCAAGCTGGCAAGCTTGAGCACAATGATTTGGCTTTGGTAAATCCTCTGGTGGACGGCACTGATTTTGCCTCCACTCTTTTGAAAGTCAAAGCGCGACCTCTAAAGAACCAAGAGCAAATCCTTGATGCATCTCTCAGTTTGAGCGCCGTTCGCCAAGTGCATGCCCAAACCGCTTATGAAAAGCGCGCCTATCAAATTAAAGTGGCGCGGGCCTCACTGGGGGTGCCGAGTGAGCCCTTGACCAGTGAATCATTTTCCGAGACGCGGCCAGAAATGGGCCACGACTCATCCCGTTTTGGCCTCGGCTTTGGCGTTAAATCCGATCGGACGTTTGAGCCGCTAACGCTCAGAATGGCCTACCAAGACCTTTTGTCGCATGAAGCCGGTTACCTAAATAACATGAATTTAGATGTTCTGCGAATCGGCGCCCGCGTTTACAATCCCGTGGCCGGCGATGCCACCACCCAAGTGCAAATCAAAGAGATCAGTTTTTTTGACATTTTGTCCGCGTCAGCCGTTGATCAGTTTTTTCAGCCGCTGGCGTGGCGGGCAGATTTTGGTTTGAATCGTCCAGACGATCGACCTTTTAATTCCGAGCTTGCCCTCACGGCCAATGGCGGAGTGGGGAGCGCAATTGAGCCGATCGGACATGTGTTCACTTTGATGAGCTTTGCCCGTGGCCATTTCGATGCCGCTCGCGACTTGCAATACGGTCACCGCCTCGGTGCCAGTGTGCAACTGCAAGCTTTGTTGCGGCCATTTGAGCGCTGGCGACTTAATGCCGGGGCAGAATATCGAAGTTATTTTCTGGGCGAAACCAAATCCTTCCCCGCTTATTGGTTTCGCCAAAGTATTTCTTTGTCACGAAACTGGGAATTGCGCTTGGACTACAATCGCTTTGCTCATCAAACTGAGGCTCAAGCGCAAGTTCTGACGCATTTTTTATTTTAACTGGAGTACTTTTTGAAATACCTCTCGATCCTGCTCATCAACACCAGCTGTACGACGCTGTTTTTTCAGCCGTCCCCGAATCGCTATCCGTTTGTGGATATGGAGGGTCTCGTCTATCAGGAACAAATGGTCGCGAGCGAAGATGGGACCAAGCTTGCGACCTGGTATTTTCCGACGCTCGAAAATGTGAAAAAAAAACCTGAGTTGGTATTTGCCGAGAAACCCACTGAGACCAGAGCCATCGTGGTGCAGTTTCATGGCAATGCCGAAAACATGACAACCCATTACCGGTTTCTGAGCTGGCTGCCTTTTAATGGCTATGATCTCCTGACTTTTGATTATCGCGGCTACGGACAAAGCGTGGGCAAAAAGAATATCACCGGCATTTTTTCAGACGTCAAAGCGATGCTCCATTATGCCGATCAATTGGCGAGCGAAAAACATCTACCGCTCATCGTCTACGGACAAAGTCTTGGTGGAAGCCTGCTCTTGCGAGCTCTGCAGGAGACGTCACTAACAAATCTCAAACTGATTGTGATTGAAAGTTCATTTTGGGGCTATCAGATGATCGCGCGTGAGAAGCTCGCCGGATTTTGGCTGACCTGGCCGTTTCAATGGCTCGCCTACCTTCTCGTGTCGGATCACTATCGGCCCGGCGGCAAGGGCCTTGAAAAACTGCCCCCAGTGCCGAAGGTCCTTATTTACTCGGAACATGATCCCGTTGTACCGATCAATCACGGTGAAGAACTATTTCGCGATCTCAAAGATC
>JAYVXN010000518.1:0-3081 GCA_043785085.1 Bdellovibrionales bacterium
CCTGAGCGCCTTTGCCAGAAACAAAATGATGTCTAAAAATAGCGTCAAAACTGCGCCCATAAAGCATTCTCAACCAAAAAATCGCAAACTTCAAGTCTATGAAATCACGAATTTTTATGCTAAACTGCAATGTGAAGACCCACACGCATTTTGCGGAACTAAAATCATGAAAACGACCGATAAAACGAACAAACGTGAGATGAATGCCATTGGACGACCTCTTGTGTGAAACTCAGAAGAGAGATGAAATCCTTCAGTTTCTGACGATTTGGCTGGAAATTGTCCGGTCGGCGGGTTTAGAGAATTTTGCATGAAGTTGCGTTGGGATATCGACAGACTAGAATCAACAGGACGAGTTGCAATGGTTTTGTTTCAGCCTGGTGCGATGCCATGAATATTTAACAATTCGGCTGCCAAAAAAAAGATTTGGAATTCCCTGTGCTTAACTAGGTTTTACGATTTGAGCTTTCACAGACTAGACACTGCTTACAACTCAAATCGTCGAGAAGCACCAATGTGGCGGCACGGATTTCGCTAATAGCCCACCAATATGAAGAATCAATACGTTATTATAGTCGCATCCGGAATTTTTTCGATTATCATAGGAACTTCGCTGCAGGCGGCGTCCCCCCAGTTGACGAAAATGGACCTTGAACAGCTCAAGCAGGCGGCCTTTTCTCGCTGCCAAGGTCCATATCAAGCGTCCGTGATTGCGCCAGTACCAGTATTAGATCCACCGATTGACGGTCGCGCCGACTCCGTCGGTATGGTCTATCAAAAGGAATTGGCAGTCAGGACAACGAACTTCTTGGATCAAAATGGCTTTTATTTTTCACCCAGACCTCGAGCTGCAGTCAACAAGCAACCAATGGACATTTATGTCGATAATGACAACCAAGGTCTTTATCAATTGAAGTCATGGAACGATGCCAACCCGGACTTTTCGGCGAGCGCGATTCGACCGTTAATTGACAAAAACTCGATTCCCCCTGCTGGACGTGTTCTGACCGAGCTTATTATTGGACACGTGTCCCCGAAAGGGGATTATCCCCAGCTCTTTGACCTCCGCTCAAGTGCCTATGTTCGCTTTGCTGGATTCCCCCCTCAAGTGACGGGTGCCTCGTTACGTTTAGGTGCCCATCGCATTTTCAGTTTAGGTGCCCCTGGTCAAACTGGTGTCGCTGAAGACTTCCCCGTCATTCGCTCACTTTACGTTTCCGCACCCAATTTAACGACCGCACGCGCATATGTTTTTCTTGAGAGCGAATTATTTTGCGGAGCTCTCAGTATGGAAATGTCGCCATTTGGCGACACTGCAACTATCACCATCGACAGTTATTGGTATACTCGTGACGATTTTCACTGGAAGAAAGATCCGAACACTGGCCTCGTTGCTTATAGTAGTATGTTTTGGAAACGTGAACAGCAGGACTCAAACAGCACTACTGATTCAGCGCACGACTCCGACACGATGATCGTAAAGTTTGCTGACGGAACCCAAAAGAGAGTTCCCCTTGCCCCTCCATCAACTGGTTTGTTTGTAGATAATTTAACCAACGACACCACCCCAATTGGTTGGCAGCTCATCAATGAGGATCTAAATCCGGCACATTACGCTGATTTTCAAGCCAATCTCGGAAATACAAACTACAATTTTCGCGCCAGCTACGACGTCGCGATTTTGGAAAGCAATGTAAAGACAGGTGTTAGCCTGTATCAACAAGCAACTGATGGCGAATATGGCGACAACATCGTGGCCGTTTCAACGCTTCAAGAGGATATTAAAAAAGCAACCGGTGTCGATCAATTTGTTCACTTTAAATATCGGACAACTGCCTTTTATCCAACCAAACCCACATCAGTGACGTCCACCGGTCCAGACGAATGTGAGTTCATCCGCCAAAAGATCTCAACCCTGCCCGCAGCAGGTGGGTCCATCGACATTCCTGCCGGGATTTTTGAATGCCGATCGATGATCAATTTGAAGAAAAGTCATGTCAAAATTCACGGAGCTGGACGCGATCAAACGACTTTACGATTGGCAGATCAATCCCCGGCCCCAGTTTTAGTGATCGGTGATGATAACATTATTCAAGATCGTCAAGGTAACTGGGTCACCGCGACGCGCGTGAGTGACATCGAGATTTCCGATCTAACAATTGATGGCAATTTGCTCAATCAAGACGTGCACAACGAATGTGGCAGCGGCACGTGTGATGGCAATGTCGCAGCTATTCGCAATAATGGAATTACCATACGTGGAGCCTCGAACGTTACCATAGCCAACGTGACCACTCACAGTGCAATTTCGGGTGGTTTAGTGACTGAAAAATATTGTGAGAACTTGCATGTTATCAATTTTACTTCGTATGGAAATCACTTTGATGGATTTGCCGGATATCAAACGCAAAATAGCCTTTTTGAAAATGTTAATTTGTCTCGCAACCATGGAGCCGGGATTTCGATCGACATTGATTTTGACAATAATACGTTTTCAGGCGGTCTTTTAGCGAGTAATGGTGACGTTGGCATATTCGCTCGTGATATTCATAATATTATTTTCGAAAATATCACAATCAGTAATAGCGGGAATCACGGTGCCTTTCTTGCCGATTCGGGGCAGCCGAACACTTGCGCCACTGGTAATGAATTCCGCTCGGTGACAATTTCTGGCTCCAAGGGCTTTGGCATTGACATAGCGAGTGCATGCCAAGGAAACAAAGTGACTGGTAAGTCGGTGTTCGAAAACAATTCTTCAGGCTGTTACTTTGTTAATCCGTTAGCCTTGATGAGTGTAGACGCTTCTGTCGTATGTAAAAATTAAGTTCAGCCCGGGCAGTTGTGGCTGACAAGAAACTGGTGTAACTCCAAGTCAAATCGGGAGCTGAAACAGGTACACCAGCTTCGCGATCAAATTGCTCTGACATTTCTCCTTCTGAGCCGACATATTGTCGTAAGACAAACAGAAATCCACCCTGTGGGTCTTCACATTGCAGTTTAGCATAAAAATTCGTGATTTCGTAGACTTGAAGTTTGCGATTTTTTGGTTGAGAATGCTTTATGGGCGCAGTTTTGACGCTA
>JAYVXN010000519.1:0-3079 GCA_043785085.1 Bdellovibrionales bacterium
TCGGAACCGCTGACGCTTGCTCCAGAAGCCCGAATCTGACGACTTGCTCAGAAAATCTGGACTCAACGTACGGTGTACGTACGCCTCGTCCAGATTTTCATGCGCGAGCCGCCACCTTCGGGCTTCTGGAGCATTCCGACTCGAAAGTTTATGCAACATTGGGGTTAAGTCATAGACCAAGGCAGGCAGGGTGAGCAAATCTTGGATTTTACCTCATCTTTGGGCCCTGCCACATGACGTGCAGGAAAAACCAAAGAAAGTGGATGTGTCGATTTTTACACTAATTTCTTCTCTAAAATGTCGGCGTGAGAATATACTTTTGAATGATGAAACAAAAAAAGCAAAGTGGCGGCGCCGAGTTCGTCGCGCTTGGCATCTTATTGAGCCGGATATTGGGCTTGGTGCGCATGAAAGTGTTTGCGCACTTCTTTGGTAATTCCGATGCTGGAGATGCCTTCAATGCCGCCATTAAAATTCCAAATCTCTTGCAAAACCTTTTTGGTGAGGGCGTGCTTTCCGCTTCTTTTATCCCGGTCTATGCCAGACTTCGCGCGGAAGGCAAAGATTTGCAGGCCGGGCGAGTTGCCGGCGTCATCGCCTCGTTGCTGTGCTTGGTCGTGTCGGTTATAGTTTTGGGTGGAGTGATTCTGACTCCGTGGGCAATTGATCTCATCGCCCCAGGATTTACAGGTGAAAAGCGCGCCTTGACGATACGTCTTGTGCAAATTATTTTTCCAGGCACCGGAATTCTCGTCATGTCAGCGTGGTGCCTCGGGGTTTTAAATAGCCACCGCCGGTTTTTTCTGCCGTATGCCGCCCCGGTATTAATGAACCTGGTGATGATTGCTACTTTGTGGGTTTTTGGACGCGAAAGAGATCAAAGTCAGCTTTCGTTACTCCTGGCCTGGGGTTCGGTGGTGGGCAGCGCCTTGCAGTTTGGCGTACAATTACCACTGGCACTTCACCTAGTGAAAAATTTTCGCCTTGGAATTCAATGGAGACTGCCAGAGGTGCAGAGTGTGGTCGCCGGATTTTTGCCGGTCGTTTTGACGCGCGGAGTGGTCCAGATCAGTGCCTACATCGACACGATGCTGGCAAGCCTTTTGCCCACCGGTGCGGTCTCAGCACTGACCTATACTCAAGCGATCTATCTCTTACCGATTAGCTTGTTTGGCATGTCGGTTTCTGCGGCCGAACTACCAGCGATGTCGAGTATTACGGGTAATGAAAGCGAAATTTATGCGAGCCTCCGCTCGAAACTGAATTCGGGTTTGCGTAAAATTGCGTTTTTCATTGTGCCAGCCGTCGTTGCGTTTCTTGCTCTGGGTGATGTGATCATCGCCGTTCTTTATCAGGGCGGCCAGTTTGGGTCTCATGAAACTAAATTTGTTTGGTTCGTTTTGATTGGTTCCTCTGTCGGACTTTTGGCTGCGGCACTTGGGAGACTTTATTCTTCGACCTACTACGCTTTAAAAGACACCCGCTCGCCGTTGAAGTTTGCGGCCATTCGAGTGGCCCTGACCACTGTCTTGGGCGTGGTCTTTGGCTTATATTTTCCACGCTGGATTGGCGTTGATGCCTCGTTGGGAACAGTCGGTTTGACGGCGACCGCTGGCATTTCTGGATGGGTGGAATTTCTTCTTTTGCGGCGTAAATTGAACCGCCGCATTGGCCCTACCGGCCTGGCATTTTCATATCTTCTGCAACTGTGGGTAGCCGCATTGGTGGGAGCGGCTGGAGCTTGGGGTCTTCGTCTGAGCGTGGGACCGCAGCGGCCACTGCTGAGCGCCATTCTCTTTTTAGGTTTTTATGGTCTCATTTATGTCGGCTTAACTTTTGTAATGAAAGTTCCTGAGACGCAACAGCTCAAACGCTTTTTGCGCCGCTAGCTCTTTGCGAAAAGGGCTAACTCCTGCCCGAGACGCAACGAATTTTTCAAATCATGATCAACCTTCGGAACGGCTGGACCAATTAAGATCAGAGTCTGGAGGTAAACTCATATGCCGCAGAAAAATAAAACCACTAAAAATTCGACTGATCCACATAGTGTTAAGAAAAATCCCAAAACTGCTGCTGCGAAGCCAGAGCCGAGCGATCAGGAAATTGACACCGAAATCGCTTCTCGCAATAGGGAGGGAGGCCAAGCAGTGAGTGAAGATGAAGTGAATGAGGCATTTAAAACTGATCAAGGTTCAGATAAATAGCGTGACCCTCACTTGAAGTTGCGACAAAATGGCCATTCCTTGTGAAAGGAATGGTCATGCTTTTTGATTCATACGCAATTCGCTCTCTAAACTTCCGCAATCGGATTTGCGTCTCGCCAATGTGTCAGTATTCCAGTCACGATGGTTTTGCCAATGACTGGCATTTTATTCATCTCGGCAGTCGTGCTGTCGGCGGCGCCGCTCTGGTCTTTACCGAAGCTTGCGCGGTCACTCCCGAAGGGCGCATTTCGCCACAGGATCTCGGTATCTGGAAAGACGAACACACTGATTCTTTGGCGCGAATCACGCGCTTTATCAAATCGCACAATGCCTTTGCAGGAATTCAATTGGCCCATGCGGGGCGCAAAGCCTCAACGGCCGTGCCCTGGCTCGGTGGTCAAAAGGTTATGGACGAGCAAGGTGGTTGGACTCCAGTGGCTCCGTCGCCACTTGCCTTTGCTGATTATCGTCAGCCAAAAGAACTTTCACTTGCAGAAATGCAGGTGATCAAATCAGCATTTGTAGCAGCCGCACGGCGCGCCCTCTCTGCCGGCTTTGAAGTCATCGAGCTTCACGCGGCTCATGGTTATCTTTTTCACGAATTTTTATCGCCGATCAGTAACCAACGCACGGACGATTATGGCGGCTCTTTTGCTAATCGTACGCGCTTTGTTCTCGAGTGCGTTCGAGAAATTCGCCATGTTTGGCCTGCTGATTTACCTCTGTTTGTGCGGATTTCAGCAACAGATTGGCTCGAGCAAGGGGGCTGGGACCTGGAGCAGTCAATTGAACTCGCCAGCCTACTGAAAAAAGAAGGGGTCGATTTGCTTGATTGCTCCTCAGGTGGCATCGCGCCAAAGATTCGCATTCCGGTT
>JAYVXN010000520.1:0-3079 GCA_043785085.1 Bdellovibrionales bacterium
CTGTGATTGATAAACTAAAAAAAACCAGCCTAGCCAGAATCGGCAGCATTGGCCTGCTTTTTTGCCGAGCCATGATGACGATCGCGCTACCAATACCCATTCTGTTAATCATTGATGCCGCTTTGCCGCGAGTTTCACCTTTGTCGCTTCGGTTTTGGCAGTCTGGAGTGGGCATTGACGGAGCCCAGCTGCTGCTTTTGTGCAGCCTTGCCCTTTTGCTTCTAGCTTGGGTTAAAGTTCTGGTCGACCAAAATGCCCAGTTGCTACTCGCACGCATCAAACGCGACGCCGTGGCTAGTTATCGCGCCGAGATTTTTCAGCTCTATTTGGCAAGTCGAGCCAAAGACGTCGACGGCAAAAGTGCCGAGACTAAGGCAAAAGAGGTTTTGCAAGACACAGACAGCCTGGGTCGGCGTCACGCTTTGAGCCTGCGTCTGGTGGCCGGCGATTTTCCGACGCTCATCTTAGCGATCGGAGTCGTCGCGTTCGTTAATTTACGGCTCACTGCGGAGCTGTCTGGACTGCTCCTCGTCTTAGCGAGCTGTACATGGTATTTGCGCAAAGAAATGCGCCACCATTTTCAAAACCAAGAAAAAGAAAACGGAATTTTACGATATGAATTGGCGCGGATCTTGACGTCGCTGGCACCGATCAAAGCCACGCAAAGTGAGAAGGGAGTTTTTGAATTTTTAAGAATGCACGATGCGACCTCACGGCATTACGAACATTCGGTGCAAATAGCACAAAGCTTGCTCTCAGTGTCGCAAAGTTCCATGAAGAATATCCTACGTGCCCTGATCGTCTTTTTTGGCGGCAGTGCCGTACTCAATGGGCATCTCACCCTGGGCGGTTTGTGGTTGTTCTTTGCTAACTTTGAAATTCTCACCGATATGCTCGGTCACATGGGGCGTGGCTTTCGCAAATACCTCGAAGCAGAACCGGCCTTTCATCGGCAGATGTCTTTGCGCCAGGAGCTACACAAACAAATTGAAATCGACGGCACGCAATTGATCACGAGTTTGCCGTTTCCGGATGCCACTGATCTGAAGTTTGAAAATGTCAGCTTCGCCCGCGAAGAGGGCGCCTTTCTTCTCAATGAATTCAACGCTCTTTTCGCCGCGGGAGAAATGATCGCGCTGGTAGGTCCGTCCGCTCAAGCCATTCGAAATTTCACTCTTTTACTCAATCGCCTACATGATCCGATTGAGGGGCGTATTTTAATCGGCCGAACCGATATTCGAAAGTTTCACCTTTCGGTTTTAAGATCTTATGTTTCAGTCCTACTTTCCGAACCCTACTTTCTGCCCGGGACAATTCGAGAAAATCTGCAAATGGCAGCTCCCGATCGAGATTTAGATGAGCGGCTTTTATCTGAGGTCCTCCATGCGGCTGGCGCCTATGATTTTGTCCAGGCCTTACCGCAACGCTTAGAAACTCCACTGATGCCGCATTTAGATGCCGATCACAAAAGACGAATTGCTTTGACTCAGGCTTTTTTACGACCACAAGCGCAGATTTTTGTTTTGCCCGAAGCCCTCTTGGATTTTCCAGACTCAAAACAAACCGAAATTTTTTCTTCATTGCGCCGCTTGTGTGACCGAGGCGCGATTGTTTTTTGTGCCGTCAATGAGGCCAAGGATCTAGAAAACTTCGATCGCGTGCTATTTTTTCAGGAACACCAAAATCCGCTCTTAGAAACTCATCCGATTCTCCTGCAAACCAACCCGCTTTACCATTCGCATTTGCACAGCCATCTCGTATTGAACGAGGCATGAAAAAACCTCAAGCACGGCTTGGCAGGGGCCCTTGATCAAATCTGTAAGCTATTGACTTTTAAGACGTTTTCAAAACCCATGAGACGGCTGTAAAATACAGATTTTATGCACTAATTATCCCGTTGACGAAAGCCATTTGATCACGCAAAACAGAACTTCATAGACGAGGAGCAGAATATGTCTTTAGCGCAAGCGCGCCATCGTGAACTTGAATTATTGACGGTGGTATTTCTGATTTTGTTCGTCGGCATTTTAATGACGGCGGCGCGCGCTTTGGATTTACAAATCTCAGCGAAGTCCTACTTCGAAGAAGTGAAGGTCGTTGGTGAACAATATACGATGCCACCTCGATCCATTCGCCAGCCTGCCGCCATGAAATGCCGACCGCGACAGATTCAGGTCCATGCGGCCAGCGGAGTTCGCTTAGTCCGAGCTGGTTTAGGCGTCAGTGGAATGACCAGTGCAATGACCAGTGCAATGACCAGTGGAACGACCAGCGAAACGACCAGTGAAAAGTCAACCAACCTGCCAACCTGCGCGGGCCCAAGCCAAGCTGTTTCTGTTAAATAAAATAGTTCATTTTTCTGATGTATTTTCCGGAGTTTCGTCTTCAGGTTTTTCTTGGTCCTGACTTTCAGGAACTGCATTGAGTGACGTCTCCGAAGCGACGGGCGCAGGAGGCTGCTTTTCTTCGGCGTTGGCTGGAGACGAGAGATCAATAATGCCTTTTGCTTTTTCCAGTACCGAACGGCTAAAGCGACCGATCTCACTTTGTTCAGGCACTTCTTTGGCCGTTGCTTGTTTGAATTGTCCGGCCTTGCTCAAACCCAAAATCACATCGTCGATAGGACGATTACCGAGTTTCTTAAGGTTCAATAATGCCGCATTGAATTCCGGCTCTAAAGCTTGACCCTGTAGATCCCAACGCAGTTTCTTGACCAATGGAAAATCTGCCATCACCCAACCCTTAAGTTTTCTCTCGCGATCAAGCGAACCGGCTGAGGACCAGGCAATTTTCGCATTCTCACAAGTGGCGCTGGCTTTTTCCCATTGAAGGCCGGCGTCACTAAAACCGAGGCGGGCCGAGAAGTCATGGGCCTTCAGCCATTCACCTTCAGTTTCATGGCCCATCAAAATGACTTTCGCGTTTTTATAAAATGAACTCGACTGATGCAGAGACAACTCCGGAATCTGCGCCACCAAGCTTAAGTGATCGTTCTTATATTCAGATTTGAATTTCGCCAGGGGAATTCCCAAGGATGCTGAGCTGAGGCCTTTCATTTGCGCCTCTCCCGACCAGGTCA
>JAYVXN010000521.1:0-9977 GCA_043785085.1 Bdellovibrionales bacterium
AGTGCCACTTTTTTCTATAAGCGGGCGCTGAGTTTTCAAAATGTTGCACGCGATACAACGGTGACCTATTTGTCTCTTGATTATCAGCTTTTTACAAAGCTTGGCGTGAGTGTGGGCGTTGCGACCGAGGCAGGAACTCTTGATCCGGATGGGCAAACCAATCGGATTACGTTTGTTGATGCCGGCACGTCGCAAGCATTTTTTGATTTGAGTATGGATTTTTAGAAGGAAATTACGAAAGGGAACCGTCTATGAAACAGAGATCAATTTTATTTGGATCTTTGACCACCAGTCTGCAGATAGCAATCGCAGTCACAATGCTTATGACTGCTGCTTGCACCAAGAAAAAAGATCTGCAAGACAAAGTCGGTCCCGACGTTTATGTTTCAAAAGCTGACCTCAATGGCAAAGTGTTTTCCCTGAGTCGCGGTATCGAAGATGCCGATTCAAATAACACTGTCGGTTTGGTGCCTGGGTTTTCTCATAATTATGGCCAGGTGAAAGCGCGCGTCACTAAAGATGAACTTCAGTTCATTCCGGTGTTTGATCCGACCGGCCGCCAGGAAGTCGAGAAGATTCTCGTTTCGTTTCCAATTAAAGAACACTTTGATATTCAGCGCGATAAAAACGATTTCGGTGAGGACACCAATAAGATCGTCAAAAACTCTGATCGCCCCTGGGATCAGCGCGCCTATATGACAGTTGATTGGGCTCACCCAAATAACTCAATTGGAAAACTTTCGACTTACAGTGCTGAGGATTTCAGCGTGAAAGAAGAAAACACAGTTTTGGCAGAAGAGCCGAAAAATGAAAATGGTCATATCAGCTTTTTAACTGAAACCAGCATGGGTTGGAACTTGGGCACGGATGGTGATCATAACGGCGAATTGCTTGGCTCCTACCGGGCAAAGATTCGCACACATTTAATGCCTTTAAAACAGTCTGATTTTCAGCCGGTTTCGTATTCCAAAAAAGACTTTGGCCGCTTTGGTTTATTTTTGACCCAACAGAATTTTGAAGACCCAGAAAAGGGTTGGTTGGATACGTCTATCAAGCGCTATGCGAACGTTTTTAACGTCTGTGAACCCGGACATAAAGGCGACAACGGCCAAATCGCGTCTTGTTCAACAAATCAAATTCATTGGGCTCTAACCAAGAACTTTCCAGCTGAGTACCTTGATGCTGCCAAACGTGCCGTCAGTAAGTGGAATGAGGCTTTTCAGTTAGCTCTCGGACGAAAAGATACTGTTGTCGATCTGTTGACCGATAAGGCCTATGATATTTCAGATCCTCGCGCCAATTTGATTGCCTACTACGAGCCCAAAGCTGGCGGCGGACTCTTAGGTGTTGCTCAATGGGTCGAAAACCAACAAACGGGTGAATTGATTTCTGCTCGGGCGACTATTTATGGCGATGGCATTCGCTATGAACAAGGGATGATTGATGATCTCGTTGATTTGATTCTTCAAGATCCATCAGCAAAAGACGAAATCCTTTCGTCGATCACAACGACCAATCCGGCGACGTCGTCATTGGATGCCCAAGCATTTGTCACTGAAGCAAATGTCCAACAGGCCGTACTGGGATTGGGTGATGTGAAGCCTGATGCCGGTACCGCGAGCGCCGGTCTGGTCGCAGCCGCAAAAGCCTCGGTGGCAAAAGGCGGTGATCCCGCAGCGAATGAAGCCCGTAAATTAAGCTTTATGCAAAAATATCCCCAATACTTTAAGGTTTCGGCATTGACGCAAGCGGGCCTCAGTCTTACCGATGGCACTGTGCATGCGCCGAACGCCAAACTAAACCTATTTGGCGGCGTGGATCTTAATGGTGTTGAGAACCTCCTTCTCTCGGATGATTCTTTGCAGCGCTCAACCCTGCATGATTTACGCCAGGCGGAGTTAGGGATTCACAGTGCGGAATTCGTCGATGAAGCCGTGGTTCGCTATATTGCCAAAATGATCAAGGCGCAGTCAAACACCACAACCTTAGATCAAATGCGGGCGCAGCTCAAAGCCGATGCGGCACAGTTGATTTTCTACACAACGCTGCTGCATGAAATGGGTCATACGTTCGGGTTACGCCACAATTTTCAAGCTTCCGCAGATAGCAAAAACTATATGCCGGAGTATTATCAGCTGAAACAACGAATCGATAAAGGGGACACTTCGGTGAGCCCACTTGATTTAGACCCTTACGCCTATTCTTCGGTGATGGACTACGGTGCTGACTTTTTTGCCGCCGGCGCCGGTCTGGGGTCTTACGATAAGGCCGCGATCAAATACGCCTACAACAAGTCGATCGATAAAGAAGCAGATCCGATTGTCCAAGCGAACTTCGCGTTTTGTACGGATCATCAGGCCGCTTACCGTGAAAGCATTTTATGTCAGCAATTTGACAAAGGCAAAAACGTCTCTGAAATCACCGCGAATCTGATCAATACCAACCAGAGAAACTATATTCGCTCACATTTTCGTCGCAATCGCGCTGGCTTTAATGAGATCGCGCGCAGTATCCCGCGAAGCCTCTTGTATGGAACCATGTTTCGCACTCGTCAGGTTTTGGATGAGCTGCTTTATACGTTGATCACGGATCAGGCGGCGCCGGTCGTCGCAGCCGGAGAGTGTGATTTAAAATTTCTGCGTCTTTCAACGGTGCCTGATAAAACTGATGGCAGCGTCGAAATGGCCAATATTTGTGATCCGGTTGCGGCTGAAAAAGCCGGTGTTGATTCAGCCGACTTATTTGGTACGATCGCCAATGCCTTGGTTGAAAGCAACAATCACTTTTACAAGTCACCGAGTGACTACAAGGCCTATAGTCTGGCCGATTTGGTTTATGCCGGAGAAATGGTGAAAAAGTTTTACCAGCAAACTTTGGGTGCTCCAGAACCCGGAACATTTCTGGCGGAGCAAGATCCGAAGTCGGGGATGATTTCTCTCACCCGTTTATCGGATGCTGGCGCAAACGACGCTGAAAAGCTCAAGTCTCTGGCGTTGGATCGAAATATAGAGGATCCTAACAAATTTGCTAATGATGCGAAAGATTTCGTTACTGAATTGAAGCAGGGGCGTTTTGCTAAAGTGATGAATTCGAAAATCAGTGAGTCAGGTACAGAACGACAACTGGACGTATTTGGCTATAATATGGACAAATATGTTGCCTTGATTGCGTTGGGTACTCGAAATATTGGTGTGCGCAAATATCGCTCGCCGGATGTTTCCATGTCTGGAAACGCTTATTCATGGCCACATAGCAAGGCCTTTACGATGAAATTATTTGACCGTTTTGTGACTGGCAACCCAGCGGTATCGGCCTTTCCTGTGACTTTGCGAAATGGCAAGACCGCATTAGCGCAGGCTGAAGCGGGCATGAGTACGGATCTTCAAGCCTTGAGTTCAGAAGTGGGTCTTTTAGACTTATCCTCTGACCAGGATCCTTCGGTGCTGGAGCGAATGCGCGTTTGTAACGAGGACCAACACGGTTGTGTGCCGACAGCTGGAGCCAAGGCCGTGGAATATCGCTCGACTGTCGATCAGGTCTCTTACCGAGCCGCGCAGTCTGAAACAAATGACAGTATTTCATACGATTTAGTTTCTGAGGCCGCGGCTTTGGCGGCTGTACGTGATAAACAAGATGACTATATCAAAAATAAAAAAACTTTAGTCGATGCAGCGCTGAAGTCATTTGTGGATTCAGAGTCCAAGCGTGACGCTTTTGAAAAAACACTTCTTTCGGTTCCTGAGTTGAGTGGTCTTGCTAAAACTATTACGGATGTCAGCAGTGGCTCAGCCAGCGCTTGGATCCGGTTGCAAAAAGAATTGCAAACTCAAGATGAGTCGCAGAAATTTCAATCACAGGCGCGCCTTGTCGCCATCGCTCAAGATATAGATACGGCGTCTAATGCGATTGTTAAATTGGTCCAAACTATTGGCGACTCGGGTAAATGCAAGACCGACGATAAAGGTGTGGTTGACACCGAATGTGCCAAGACCACGGCGGCTCAGAAACGGCAGGTCGTCTTGGCTGCGCAAGCTGGTATGAAGGACGTCAGTGATACCTTGCAAAATGGTTTAACGACTCAGATCCATATTCTCTTCGCTTCTGCCAACAAGCAACGAGCAATTAGTAAACTCAATTCCAAAGACGCCAATGTGCGGTTCTTATGGAAGCTGATGGATGCCACGCAACGCTTATAATTTATTTGGGGGAGAGTGAGACAAACTCATTCTTTTGAAGGGAGTCCCGAAGGGGACTCCCTTCGTTTTTTTTATCTCGTCATTCCTGGAAAGTTCAGTTAAAAGGGCGACTATGAAGGGCGAAGCCGGATTTGACAAATTTTATCGAGACGTGTTCGGAGCACGGTGGGATGGACTTAGGAATAAGCTACTCGAGCCAGCTCTCCAGATTGCTCGCTTGAATGCTTTTGCAACCCAGCCTTTTTCCGTCAGCGAAAATCTCCAAGGTGTTCGGTATCTAACGAATCTTCCTGCGCGTTTGCCGGTGGCTGACGCCAATGGCTTGATGGATGTTTATTGGATGGATTTAGCGTCGCTTGCGCCTGCGGTGGCGTTAGCGCCCGAGCCTGGTGAGGAGATTCTTGATCTGTGCGCAGCGCCGGGTGGAAAATCTTTGATTCTCTTTGAGCAGATGAAAGGTCAGGGGCGCCTGGTGGCCAATGAGCTTTCGGATCGACGTCGTGCGCGTCTCAAAGCGGTTTTTCACGATTATGTTCCCGCTGAGCTTTTGACCAATATCGATGTCACGCATCATGATGGAATGCGCTGGTGCCTGTATGAACAAGACGCCTTCGATCGCATTCTTCTTGATGCTCCCTGCTCGGGTGAACGGCATCTCTTGCACAATCCCGAAGAGCTTAAACTCTGGTCGCGCGCGCGCAGTAAAAATCTCGCCGTTCGCCAGTACACGCTTTTAGCTTCGGCTCTGCAGGTCGTGCGTCCTGGGGGTGTTATTGTTTACTCGACGTGTTCGCTGTCTCCTTTAGAAAACGATGCGGTTATTGCTCGCCTTCTGAAAAAGAAAGCTGGCCAGGTTCATCTTGAGCCGCTGGAGTTTGCGATCGGTGAAAAAACTGAATTGGGTTGGCAAATTCTGCCGGATCAAACTGGCTTTGGTCCTATTTATTTCAGTCGTCTGCGTAGGGAAAATGTCTGAAATTGAGATGAATGTTGCGCAATTCTCATATTTATCCGGTCACGTCAGCGCCGCCGTCATTTAGCTGGCAGTAGTTGGATAACCGCAGCACTTCAAGCAGTTAGGCTCGATCGGACGTTTGCCTGTCTAAAGCTTCGACAAATCACCTTGGTAAGTCGGCTTATAGTTCATTTGAGGGGGGTATTTTTGGCCCATCGAGTGCATTCATTGTGATTGTAATAAAAAATATCCGGCCTTAGGTCTGTGTTTTTATGAGGCTCTGCCGATAAGTCTATAAGTCTATAAGTCTAATAGGGAGGCGAAAACATGAATGTACGTAAAATTGTTCACATCAGCATGGTCATAGTTGGCTCAGTTTTTCTGGTCACTCAGTATCAGAACTGTGCTCCGCCTTCAGCAGGACTCAATCAGTCGACAAATGGTGCCAGTAGTTTGAAAGGTGCCGACTCGGGGTTACCCGTGACGGTGATTGATCCGGTGGCCAAGGATCCTGTTTCATTTAATCAAAAAGCCGTACAATCGCCCAATGCTAGTCAGCCAGTTTCTATTCAAGGTCAATGTGTGACGGAGCACGGTGGAGTGTCACTCGGTTGGTTTCTCTATGATGGTAATCAACTAATGAACCAAGGCAGCGCTGATTGCGTTTCTGATCAGTTTCAAATTCAAGTGAGTAAAGATCAAAACCTGGAGTGCGGAAAACTCTATCGACTGAGTGCCGCCATGGGCGCTGGCCAACAAGACGAGGCCGCAGTTTCTTGGGCCTGCAGCACGAACTAACCTAAAAGCGACAATAACCCCCAATGTTGCATAAACTTTCGGCCACCTTCGCGCTTCCGGGGCGTTTTAGCTCGAAAGTTATTGTCGTTTTTAGGCTAACCTCAGCTTAAACGGCGACGGCTACGCTGCCGAATCCTGCTAAAGATCAAAGTCAATTCCTTGTCCGCGGGGTGATCCTAAGACCTGATCATTGCGCATAACGACGTTACCACCGACAATCGTGGCAATGGGCCAGCCATTGATTTTCATGCCATCAAACGGCGTCCAGCCACAGCGGCTCGCAATCCATTTATTGCTGATCACATGCAAGGCATTCATGTCTATAAGAGTGATATCCGCATCGTGACCCACTTGCAGAGCACCCTTGTTTTTGGCTTTGTAGATACGTGCGGGATTTCGGCACAGTAATTCCACCACCCGGATCAGCGATAATTTTCCTTGATTTGCATGGTGAAGCATCAAAGGTAAAATCGTTTGTACGCCGGGCATTCCTGATGGGCTGGCGGGATAGGGGAGGGCTTTCTCTTCAAGGGTATGGGGGGCATGATCTGAGGCAAGGCTTGTGACCCAACCTTCTTGAACCGCCTTCCAGAGAGCATCCTGGTGGCGCTTCTCACGAATCGGCGGATTCATCTGCGCTAATGTACCTAAGCGTTCATAGCATTCGGGAGCTGACAAGGTCAGATGCTGTGGCGGAATCTCCCAGGTCGCCACGTCTGAACAGCTTCGTAAGTATTCCACCTCTTCAGCGGTGGTGACATGGAGAACATGGACGGCGCGCTTTGCTTCACGGCCGAGTTTAATGAGGCGTTTGGTCGCAAGAAGTGCGGTGAGCTCGTCTCGCCAAACCGGGTGCATAGAGACATTTGGATTTTTTTCCAATAAACTTTTTCGCTCATTCAGGCGATTTTCGTCTTCGGCATGAAACGCAACACGACGTTTGCCGCCTTGAAGGATTCTCGCAATATCCTGATCTTCTGAAACCAGGAGAGTCCCGGTCGAGCTACCCATGAAAACCTTAACGCCACAGCAATGCGGGAGGAGTTCAAGCTCTTTCAGGCGATCAATATTCTCCGGTGTCGCGCCAATAAAAAAACCATAGTTGCACCAGGTGCGATTTTTGGCGCGTTCGAGCTTGTCTTGAAAATCAATCGCGGTGGTTGTCGGTGGCTTGGTATTGGGCATTTCGCAGATGCTGGTAACACCCCCGAGGATTGCCGCCATGGTGCCAGTAGCGAGATCTTCTTTGTGGGTGGCGCCGGGTTCGCGAAAGTGCACTTGGGCATCGATGGCGCCGGGAATCACATGCAGGCCTTTAGCCTTGAGAACAGTCTTTGCCTGCTTAGCGATGCCGTCACCGATGGCGACAATTTTGCCATCATGGATGCCGATGGTGGTTTCTTCAAGAATCAATTCATTCGGATTGTTTTTCGAGGGTAAAACGCAAATTCCACCTTCGATAGCGAGTGTGATTTCAGTCATGGATGAAGGTTTAGCACAATCTTGTGTCCTGGGTCGAGTGCTTTTCAAATGCTGGACCGGACTAGCCCCAAGACTAAGTTTTTAATGATTCCTTGGAATTCTTGACGGTATTTTGGGCACAAGTCACAATTATATAATGCACATTGAATCGATTTTTCGATATGTTTTCGATCACCCGCACCAATCGATCGGGGTGCTTTGTGCTTTGATTATTCTGACCATGATCGGACTCTTGCTGCGGTATGTGAAAGAGTCGCAAGGTTCTGACCATTCCGACGAAATCAATCTTGAAGCCATTGAAGATGCCTTTAAAAAAGTTCTCGCTGAAACCAAAGTGAATGTCTCGGCTGATTCGATGGCCAGCGCGGGAGCTCTCAGTTCGAGTGATGTCACCAGCGTTGAAGGTGCCGTCGGCAGTGCTGGCGCAGGTACGGCGACTGGAGGAGCTTCAGATGCGGCGCTGAGCGAGCGTGATCGAAAGATCGCTGTCCTGCAATCTGAACTCGAAAAAGCCAGAACCGCAGCGGCGAGTGCGAAACCGGCGCCTGGTGAGGAGCTTGATGCCATTAAGACCCTTGAATATGAATCCAAGATTCAGGAGTTAGAGGCCCGCTTAGGTGAGTATTCAATTATTGAAGACGATATTGCTGATCTTTCGATGTTTAAAGAAGAAAACGCCAAACTGCGAGATGAAGTGCGGGTCTTGAAATCGCAAATGGGCGATCCCAATTCAGCACCGTCCGCAGCGCCGATTGCACCGGCTCCAGCGGTGAATGTGGTGGCAGAAGCACCTCAAGCCGCTGCGGCGAGTGTGGCCGTTCCGGATTTTCAAGCGGCAGATAAGCTGGGGTTGGATTCCAATGATGATGTCATGAAAGAGTTTGCTGCTGCGGTCGAAGGCACAGCTGATACGACCCCACATGCGGCCCGCAACGCCGATTTAGCGGCGGGAGTGGCAGCGCTGGTGCAAGAACCGGTGGCCGTTCAGCCGCCAGAATTGAAAGTCGTCCCGCCTGTGGCACCGACAGAGGAGGATCCTCTCAATGCCATGCCGGATGCCGATAAGATCATGACTGAAATCGCGCAGATTCCGCTGACGACCGAGGCGCAGGGCGAGAGTGTCTTAAATGAAACGCTCGATACCGATAAACTTCTTCAGGAAGTCGATGCTCTTGGCGGCCCGCAAACTGATGTACCCGTCCATGATGATCTCATGAGCGAATTTAAGGATGCAGCGAAAGGCAATGGATGATGAAGGTCAGTACTCGTGGAATTCTCTTAATCACATCTCTGGTCGCGTCCTTGGCACAAGCCTCAATTCCGAGTCATCCTCCAGCAAAAACCTATCCGAATTCTGTGAGCCTCGCGACGACCAAATCAGCTTTGATGTTGCCTCTCACCAATCGCATTGAAGCTGTGCAAGCCGCCGGCCCTGAGGGTTACCGCAATTTGGTCACCATCATGTTTGACGAAAAACAGTCGATGGATTTACGTTGGCGCGCAACCATGTCGGTCGGCCGAATTGGCGGCAAACTGGCGGAGCCAGAATTAGAGCGTGCCCTGGCGGCTCAGGAATGGTTTATGCGAAACGCAGGACTCCTTGCTTTGGCCCGAGTGAATCAAACTAAGGCTCTCGAATTGGCGGAAAAGCTTCTCGGCGATAAAGCCCTGGTCGTTCGGGCCAGTGCGGTTGATGTGATCAATGACTACGGTGATGCTAAGAGCACCGATCTTTTGTGGAAAAAACTCTACTCAAAAGAAAATTACAAAGGTAAGCAAAGCTTGTTTATCCGTCGGCGCATTGTCGAGACCCTTGCTAAAGTCAGTCAGCATGGCGATGAAGCCAAGTTTGTCCAGGTGCTCGGCGATGGCGATGAATCGCTGCATGGTCCGGCGATTGCGGGACTCGAGCACATCACTAGCCAGAAACTGGGCGGCAATAATGAGCCGATGAAGTTCAAAAGAGCCTACTGGCAAAAATGGTGGGGCGACCGAACCGCCCTCTAAAATCACCAGAGAAAAAAACGTCCCTTCAGCGCTCAGACATCCGCTTGCGTTCACAAGCTCTTGCCAAGCGGAACTCGCATTGAGGGGGAGTTTTTCTTTCGCTGGTGATTTTCCGCACTTTCGGATTTGTTTTATGGATTTCGGGCTGGCCTGTCTTGGCGCGCCAATGAGCTTTTAAGCGCCATCAGCCATGAGGTTTCAGAATTTCAGGTTGGGCAATCAGAATCAAAAGCCAACATCGAAAAGAAAAAAGAGATTGAAGCGTACCTCGGCCCTTCGGGCTGCGCGCTTCATTCCGTCCGTGCTTTTCTCTTTTGACAGCTCTTTGATGCCAAGCATTCGTCTTGACCACAGGGGGCCGCATCACCTCGAAATCCCAAATTGTATTGTGATCTGGGGTCCAGGATGAGTTTTACAAATCGCAAATGTATCTGGCCGGCCCTAGTGCTCTGACCATTTAATTTTTGGACTTTTTGCGCAGCGGATTTTGCGCAGAATCGAGGCGGGAGGCCGAAGCGCTAGCAGGCGGCTAACGAGAG
>JAYVXN010000522.1:0-3076 GCA_043785085.1 Bdellovibrionales bacterium
GGTTAAAAACCGATCTGTCGTTGTCGGATGTCGGGATCTTTGCAAATGACCAAGGATGACATTGCGAGACTCCCAGCCAGTCTTGGATTCAATCCAACGAGCCAGAGTTTGCGAAATTCCGCCAAGACGGTCCGGTTCAGGACTTCCTGAAACTTGAAAGGAGACTTGAGCCTCTTCACCTAGGGCTTTGGCGCCTTCACTCACGCAAATCATCAAGCCTCGTCCACCGTTCTTTTTTCGCTCTTGAATAAATCCGCACAGATTCTCTCGTGAAAACGGACGCTCAGGCAATAAGATGACATCTGCATAAGAAGCCAGGCCACCACCGAGAGCAATCCATCCCGCCGTGCGTCCCATCGTTTCAACAATGAGAACCCGGCGATGCGCCTCGGCTGTCGCTCGTAATGAATCAACGGCCTCGGCGACGACTGCACAGGCGGTGTCAAAGCCAAAAGTCAATTCCGTTCCGGAGAGATCATTATCGATGGTCTTGGGCACACCGATGATCGGAATTTTTCCAGCGAAAGCCTGAAGCGCCGAAAACGTTCCGTCGCCGCCGGCGACAATCAGTCCTGACAAAGACATCGCTTGATACTTTTCGAAAAATTCGGCTTCGCGTGATTTGGTCGATGATTTATTTGAAGTGCCAAGCAAAGTTCCCGCGTCTTGATGGCGGCCAGAAACTGATTCGATGGTCAAGGTCCTCATCGTTTGATTGAAGATACCTTCAAAACCATCCATAATGCCGATCACCTCAAAGCCACTGAGACACAAGGTACGACAACAGGATTCAATGATGCCATTGAGTCCTGGAGCATCTCCCCCGCCTGTCAGAATTCCGATTCGTTTTTTCATAGGCCACCCTTTTCTTAAAAGAGAGTTTAGCGAATTCTTGGAGTGGCGAGAAGGGTGAATCCTTGACACACGACTCTGAGCGCAAGAGAATTGACCATGCTGACGGTTTGCACCTATCAGGACGCACGATTGTTTCTCCAAGATGTTGAGACGTTTCTTCTCAAAAAAGAAGCGATCAACAATCTCATTACGAGCTCTTGCTTAAGCCTCGCGCGAAATCCTCGTCAAATCGACGATCTTCCAGAGTTTTACTCCGTTGTGCAGTCTTCGGAAATTTTTGCGGTGGCGATTTGCGTGCAGGGTCGACTCATTATCTCGACCAGTCGAGACCTCTCAGCGGTGACCACCCTCAGCCTGCATCTTCTGCAAAATGAGGCGACTTTTACCATCGTGCATGCTCCAACTCCTGAAGCAAAAGTCTTTATTGAGGTATGGAACAAAAGTGCCACTCCGAAACTTATGATAGGAATGGAGCAGCGACTTCTGCAACTCACGCGCGCCCTGGCTGTTCCTGAGGTTTTAGGACGAATGCAGGCCGCGCAAAATTCTGATTTTGCCCGATTGAGTGACTGGTCGCTACAATTCGTTCTTGAAACCGGGCTCAGCGAGTCGCCCGGTGAAACTCGCGAGGTCACCCGAAAATGCATTGAATCGGGTCGACTATTTGTCTGGAGCATGAACGGCGAGCCAAAGGCCATGGCGGGATATAGTGGCCTGACCCCGCAATCCGTTCGTCTCAATATGGTCTATTCACCCTTAGCCAATCGGCGCCAGGGATTTGCGACAAATCTGGTGGCGCAATTGAGTTCGTATCTTTTAAATAAGGGCTGGTTGAGCTGCGTCTTGTTCGCCGACAAACAAAATCTAGTTTCGAATCGGCTTTATGAAAAGATCGGCTATCAGCCGATCTCTGACTTCTTGGAATTAAATCTGCTTGGTTCACAACTGATGCAAACCAGTCACTAATACTACTCTTTAGTTTTTAAGAGATGATCATTCTCTTTCATAAAGCTGCGGATATCATCGGCACGGTCCAAAAGTTTACTCCACTGCTCCTTGTAAAGAGTCACCGGAAATCTTCCGAGGCCGTAGACTGACAGACCGCCTTTTTCACTGACCTTCATCGAGATCACGCCTCGCTGCGGTTTTTTGAGTTTTTCGTTTTCTGCCTTTAATCGTTCAATTTCTGCCTGCAAATCGTCGTTAGCCATGACTGTCTCCTCGTTGGTAAGAAACAAGTTACACTGAGTTCGGACTTCAAGCAAACCTGTCCTGTGAATCTCTGCGAGGCAGTCAGTCTTCGACAATTTGCTTCCCGACCAAACGACAGGTTCTCGACTTTTGCGCGCGACGCAATTGCTCGATCAATTGGATTGTGTTGAGGTAGAAGAGTGAATGAACTAACATTTTTTGCCAATCTTGTCTCGGCTATTTTACTGGGCGCCCTAATCGGGGTCGAAAGACAGTTTCGCCAAAGAATGGCGGGTTTGCGCACCAATGCTCTCGTTTCTGCGGGAGCTGCGCTCTTCGTGATGGTTACAAGCCATAGGACAAATTTCGGCGACGACACCCGGATTGCCGCACAAATCGTCTCAGGCGTGGGCTTCTTATGTGCCGGTGTCATTATGCGCGACGGCTTTTCGGTACGTGGTCTTAACACAGCGGCGACCATTTGGTGCTCAGCCGCCGTCGGGACATTTGCCGGTCTGGGCGAATATGGTTTTGCTCTGATAGGGGCCTGCGGAATTTTGCTCACGAATTTAGGCCTGAAACATGTGGCTCGAAAAATTGATTCGCTTCCCCATGGAGATACCGAACGCGAACTCCACTATTTGATAAAAATAAATTGCCAACAAGAAAATGAATCTGAAGTTCGCCAGGCTCTGGTGCACATCATGGAAAAGGGCGTCGTCAGCCTACAAGGCCTGGTCAGCGAAAACGTCTCTGCCGATAATTCTGTGATGATCTTGGCCGACCTGTGCAGTCTCGGCCACGCTCATCAATCCATCGAAAAAATCGTGGCTCAAATGACCAATCAAAAAGATGTGATTTCGGCCTCGTGGCTTCAGCAAAAAGAAAATCAAAACTAGTCCTTGCCGCGCGTCGGTTTGACGTTTTAGCGCCGCGGATTTGTCGTCGGATCGAGTCGCGGAGAAACGAAAAAGGCGAGGCATACCCCCCTGCGATATGTTGAGCGTTTTTCGTTTCCCCGCGGCGAAGA
>JAYVXN010000523.1:0-3070 GCA_043785085.1 Bdellovibrionales bacterium
TTGATTAAAACGAAGAGAGTAAATCACCAGCGAATCGCCCTGCGCATTACGAAGATTAGGGTCAGAGCCTTGCTCAAGAAAGTTTTGAACAGCTTTCAAATCACCAGATCGAATGGCATCGAAAAAATTTGCAGCCTGTGCCGAAACAGAAGTGAATAGGAAAAATGAAAGGACTAAAAATCGCATACTAACCTCCCGGAGAGGCAATGAGAATTGCACGACGGGAAAAAGTTGTCCATCTTCATTCACTGCTCCAAAACCAATAGTCTGCGGTGTGCCTTGCCAGTCATCAAAGCTCAAGATCTGATCGAATTCAAACCGACATAACTCCGCACTGCCGGACTTCGCCTTTGACGGATCGAAGTTCCAGTCGATCGTTTATTTTGCACTGCCGGAACGTCGAAAGTCTATTTTACTGCGAGAAGCGCAAAATATTTTTCTCCGTAATAATGAGGCTCGACGTCGCTGATCGAGAATCCGACAGATTTTAGCATCGAACTGATTTCATCCTTCGGATAGTAATAACGTGAAAGGCCTGACAGGCTGTCACGGATCGGATCCATCAATCCAAAAACATGACCCGAAGTATCCTTGAAAGAAGGTTCAATCCTAAACATTCGTGTTTTCGAATCGAACGTATGATTGAAGGTCAACTCTCCCTCCGGAAATGTTTTCTTCCATGATCCGGAGGTCTCCTCAGAGAGCGGGCAATCGATGATGAGTTTTCCACCTGGGCTAAGCCAATCGTAGATATTTCTGATCAAGTGGAGGTCTTGTTCCTTATTTACCAAACCGCTGCTCTCTAAAAACAAAGCGACCTGGAAATTCCCAGTCGGGAGCTGAAGCTTACGAAGATCCGATACCACGAAATTGACTCGCTTAGTATCGTCTTCTGACTTGGCATGTGAGAGCACACTGGGGTTTCGATCAACGGCAGTAACTTCCATACCAAGGCGCGATAGACAAATGTCTAATACTCCGTCCCCGCAGCCAATGTTAAGAATTTTTGCGCCTCGATCCACCCTGAGATGACTTAGACACCATTGCGCACGCCGCTCACGCGACGGCCAACGCTCGGGATTTTGAAGGTGAAAAGTAACTTGAAGGAATTTTGCCCAGAATTCGTCCCATGTTTTGTATTCCATATATCCTCCTCCAATCTCGCTATGGGTTCTCACGATCCAAGCGAAAGAATTCTGGCCAGTCTAGGTAAACTTTAGTTTCAAGAAGTGCCATTAATGAGGTTATACGAATAGTTTAATTTCCAATTCATAGCCGTCTGGATCGATGACGAATGCAGCGTAATAATTTTGTCCATACTCAGGCCGAGGACCGGGAGCACCATTATCGCGCCCTCCGTGCTTAATTGCTTGGTCATAAAATTCATGAACTTCATTTTGCTTATTCGCGTGCAATGCTAAATGAAAGCCTTTGCTGGGAATTGAAACGTGATCTACGCGCTTTTTGATTTCGAATACCTCTCGCCCTTCAGATCGACCCCACCCCGCACCCGCTTTACCTGTATAGACTCGCTTATGCCCAAGAGTTCCCAAAACGGCATCATAAAACATCATCGATTTTTGAAGATCCGAAACTGAAAACGAAATGTGACTAAGAAAATCCATTGCGTGAACCCACTCTCAAATGACCATGACATTAATCGATATATTTCCAAGAATTGGCGCCATCGAAATGACGAACGCGAATTTTATCAACTTCAACATTTACAAAAAGCCGTGCATTTACCCCCATGCGCTCCGTTTGCTCTGGATCTAGACTTCTCCAATGGCTATAACCTCCACAATTGCCGCAACGAACAAACGCCAAGCTTTTATCGGCCCAGGTGTATTCTTGAATAGCACCAGGATCAGCGACCACCTTCACTTTTGTGGGAGAATAGTATGCTAAAAGACCTCCGTAGCGACGGCACACAGAACAATTGCATGAGGTCAGAGCTACAGGAACCTCTGCATCAATCTGTAGCTTTACAGCCCCGCAATTGCACGATGACTCGATCACAAAACCTCCATAAAAGATTCATAGCAAATGACTCATCCATTTCCAACATCAATCAACTCAGCTCCAGTTCTAAAGTGGCACTGCGAGATTTGCGAAAGAATTTAAGAGCTCCGGACTTCGTGTTCACAGGGAACAAGTGCCAATCTCGCTAATCGCAAAGCTTCTATATTCGTGATCATGAGATGATTTTTTGACCAGTGGTTTCTAGGCTATCTCTGCTGGCTGATGAGTCTCGAAAGCTGCTGTGCCGGGTACGGCGTGCCCTTGCTCTCATTCTGTAGCTTTTGAGAAAATTCCAAGAACTCTAGAGCGAGGGGCCCATATTTGGTAAGAAGACCGAATCCAGTAGGAGTCAGCTCGTTAGAGTGAGTTCTCAAAAGCATTCTCAGATTTTCTTTCCACGCCTTATCTCCGAGGGTAGCCGTCACAAGCGCATGCGTGAAACCGATACTTGCTCGACATATGTCGTAATCCTGGTGATCCTCTAAAAAGCACGCTTCTTCTTCATTTAAATCAAAATCCGAAGACAGCGCCAATCCAAAATCGTTGAAAAATAATCTGTGGCCATCGGTCAAAATATTCTCAAAGTGGGTGTCAAAATGTACGAGGCCCTGCTTCTTCATAAATGCAATAGTCTGATTCAAGCTTTCTTCAATAAAAATCAATGATTGATCAAAAATCTCAAGGCCAAGTTTATATTGATCCATCAACCAATTTAAGAGCGTATAGAGCACAAACTCCAAAAACATGATGATCTCAGCCGCAGGATTGTGAATCGCAATATACCGATCACGCACCGAGCTTGAATTTTCCCAAAACTGAACCTGTTTTTCCAGATTTTTAAGTTGCTCGTCATTCATCGGGTTTGCGCGCGGTACAGCAACCACACGCCAGTGGTAGAGAAGGGAAAAATTCTCACATTGATTTGATAGTACCCATTGAGTTGCACGCTGGTTGGCAGCAAACTCTCTCCAAGAGCCAAATCCTGGTCCACCAATTCCATAATGGCAAAACATAGGAAGCTTATATAGATTGGCGGTAGATTTGGCAT
>JAYVXN010000524.1:0-3062 GCA_043785085.1 Bdellovibrionales bacterium
GCGCTCACGCGGGCCGTTGATTCGGTCTTTCTGTCGTGGACTGAGCCTTATAAGAAAAATTCCTGGGCAGAAATGATGCGCTGGGATTTGTCTGCCGGCATCCACCACCGAGAAAGTTATAGTTATGAAGTCTTGTGCGAGTTGCCTCAGCCGCAGGTGAAGGTCAGTTCGACGCGCGCACTGCTGACGCCAAAACCAAAATGGCGCGCGGCGCGCGCGGAGAGTTTGTTGGCACGTCAAGTTTCTGTTTCGGACCTTCTTGAACGCGCTGAGGATAAAGGACGCGCCGATTATCATCAATTGGCAGGCTCGATTGCGCAGCGTTTACGGGTCGCCTCCGAGGGCACCGCTGTTCATCGATTGATGGAATTGTTGAAATACCCCTCGCAAAACCAGCTTGGATTTTTAGTGCGCAAGTGGTTTCCGAACCAAGAAGACAAAGTTTTACGAGCCATTGAATTCGTACGAGGCCTACAAGATCCACCGGTGCTCGACTTGATTCAAAACGGCGAAGTCGAGTGGGGCTTTGCCATTCGCGAAGGTGCAGTTTTAATCGAAGGCCAAGTCGATCTTTGGGGCAGAGCCGGATCAGGTGTGTGGATTGTCGACTATAAAACCGGCAATCCGGTGTACCGGGAAAAAGCCTTTGAACAAATGGCGTTGTATGCCCTGGCCCTCAGAAAATCAGGGTTGGTTCAGGGCGATGAGACTATTCATCTCGCGGCGATCTATCCCTTTAGTGAAAAAATCTTTGTGAAGAACGAGCCGGAATTGGCTTGGACTCGTCGGCAATTTGAGATTGGGTTCTAAATGATTTGCTGAGCGACTACCTTCAGCGCTGGAGAGGGGTGCAGCATAAACGCAGTCGGACCCTCATTGTGGCGGAGGTGCAGGCGTGCCCACCAAAGCTGAAAACTCCACATTCCGGGTCCCGAGTGGACCTGTAATCGTCAAAACGGTTTTTTCTCTTTCAATCGAACTGGTCGGAACTGGAAATGTAAACACATAAGGTGTGTTCCAGCGGGCATGGTAGGGATAGAGTGTCGCGAGCTCAGCCAAAAGTTTTTTTGACTTTTGCACACTCGCGACGAAACGCCGGCCGCCAGCATCAAGGTAAACGCGCCAAATTGATTTCGCATCAACTAAATTGTCGTTTTTGCGGTCAGGCGTAAAAAAACTGACAAAAACTGCGGTTTGCGAGGCCATTTCCTGATCGGCTTTTTGTTTTTCAGAAGTCAGCTTCGGCTTGTCCCACTGATAATAATCCGCTTGTTTTTGTAAAATCGCTTCACGGACGTCTGAGTTTAAGAGCGTCGCTCGAAACGAGAACTGATTATAAAAGCCGTTGTAGTCTTCGTCGCCGGCGGTGCTCTTTTCAAGCGTACGCAGATAGGGGTCGACTTGGTCGTCTTGTTTGAGATTTTTATCAGTCGTCGTGCAGCCGCCCAGGACGAACAGAATTGCCAGCCCTAAGAAATATTTCATTTGAGCCCCAAGACAGGTCTTAAAAATGAATTCATATCTGCGAAAACACGCAGGCGGTCGAGATCATTGAAAATTTCATGGTAGCTGCCGTCATAGATAATGAGTTTTTTGTTTTTTGAACCAATTCGTGGAAAAGCCGCTTCGATTTCCGAGCGGCTGACGACGCGGTCGTCGCCGGCGGCCAGAACCAATATTGGCACGGAGACTTTACTGATGTTTTCTTTCACGAAAGTCATCGAATCGAGCATACCAAAATAGAGTGCCGGAGAAATCTTGTCGTGGCGTAAGGAATCGGCGGTGTAAGTTTTCACCCATTCCTGATCTCGGGTGAGAACATCGTAACGAAGTTCGTTACCCATTGTGAATTGCGGAAAAACTCTGAATAAAACTTTGGCTGCCAAATCCTTCAAAGGGGGTACACGAACGGACACGCCTAAAAGAGGCGAACTTAAAACGACGGCACCGGCACCTTCATCACCGTGCTCGAGAAGTAAACGCAAGGTGACTAATCCGCCCATTGAGTGGCCGACGAGTGCAAAGGGCTGAGTCAGTTTGCCGGACTTCTTGAGATGCTGAACGAAACAGTGTAAATCTTCGCTAAATTCAGAAAAACTGGCGACGTAACCACGTTTACCTTCAGAACGACCGTGGCCCCTCATATCCCAAGAAAAGATATCCCATCCTAATGGAGCAACATCTTGAGCAAAGCGATGATAGCATTCTGAGTGCTCGGCAAGTCCGGGAGTTATGACCAAGGTCCCGCGTGAGAGCGGGCCAGTTTCATCACTGGTCCAAGACTGATAAAAAAGTTCAATACCTTGGTAACCTTCGAATTGACCTTCGTGTCGCACTATCATGATTTTATCTTCGCTCACCAAAACAAAATGCGTCAAGCGCCATTGTCGTCGTCGGGATCATCGCATAAGATGAACATATGCAACGTGTCTGGCTTCAACTTTTGCGCGTGAGCGCTCGGCTCGTATTTTTTTTCAGTGCCGCCTGTTTTGCGCAGGCCCCCGACGGTGATAAACAAGAGGTGAAGTATGGTTCAGAAATGAGCTTTCACCTTGGAACCTTGCTGCCCAATCAAATTGATGGGGTGACCGAAATTTTGCCGATGGCCGGCTTGCGCTTTGGCTTGCCAACCAAGGGGGGACTGGTCGAACTTGGAGCTGCCAACGCGCATGCTTACGGCACTGATTATGATATTTTTTCTGCCAGTTTTCGGGCCGATTTCATTCCTCTTGAACAATTCGTAACGTTTATTTATGCGGGGCCTGATTTTCATTATTATTCGCCGCCAGGCCAAGACTACACAACCGCTTGGGGTGGTCATGTGGGCAGCGGATTAATGATGCACATTTCGGATACAATGTGGTTTCGCGGTGATATGAAATTCAATATGAATCCCGGCACCGCTTTATACATCGGATTTGGTCTCATCTTTCGTTCAAAGGCGAGTGGCGAGGCTGAGTAAACCCCAATGTTGCATAAACTTTCGAGTCGGAACCGCTGACGCTTGCTCCAGAAGCCCGAATCTGACGACTTGCTCAGAAAATCTGGACTCAACGTACGGT
>JAYVXN010000525.1:0-3055 GCA_043785085.1 Bdellovibrionales bacterium
TCGCAGGGGATATGCCTCGCCTTTTTCGTTTCTCCGCGACTCGATCCGACGACAAATCCGCGGCGCTAAAACGTCAAACCGACGCGCGGCAAGGACTAGGCTAGCGCTTTTCATGGCGGAGTATAAATTCCGCGGCACTTAAAATATCCGGAACAAACCCAGTCGGAGGTTGATACGATGTGCGCGTTGGAGTATCGACACCTTCTAAAAGCACTGAGCGAACTCCAGCGCGGTGACCCGCTTCAACATCAGTCATTCTGTCACCAACGATCCAACTCCGAGACAAATCGATATTAAAGTCTTGCGCAGACACCGTCAGCATCCCGGGATTGGGTTTGCGCATGGGGTGATTGCTTTCCATCGTGTAAGGAGCGTAATAAAAACCAGAAAAGAAAATTCCGTGACGGGCGAATTCTTCGCGCATCAAATCATGAATGCGATCGAGATTTTCAATTTGTACCAGACCTTTGGCCATTCCAGATTGATTTGTAACAATCACGAATTTAAAGCCGGAATCGCGTAGGCGCCGCAAAGCTTCGAAAACTCCGTCCAGGTACACGATATTTCCGGGATCATTCAAATAGACTTTGTCGACGATGAGAGTGCCATCGCGGTCGAAAAAAATCGCTTTATGCTGCATGGAGAACATAATTAGTCGTCAGCGACTGGCAACGCAAACAAAAACGCGCCGCTACTTTTTCTTCTCGGGCGAGCCCTCGGCATGACCAAACGGATGAAAATTTTCAAGCGTGCGAGCGAGCTGATCTAAGCCTAAATGTGTGTACCTTTGCGTGGCCTGAAGAGAGGTGTGTCCCAGCAGTTCCTGGAGTGTGCGCAGATTTGTGCCGTCGGCCAGCATATGTGTCGCAAAACTATGCCGTAAAGCATGCGGATGAAGCGGTTTTAAAAGTCCAGCCCGCTGACCCCAGCTTCGTACGATTTCATATGCTTTTCGGGTTGGTAGCGGCGTTTGGCCAAAAACATAAGTTCCATCTACAGGTAGCCGCGCGAGACTCTCCATCACTAAACGCGGCAAAGCCAAGAGCCGCTCTTTGCCCCCTTTGCCTTTGACGCGAATAATTCCGCGGTCTAGCTGCACATCCTGCCAGAGAAGGCCGCAAGCCTCACTCACTCTGAGTCCGCCACCGTAGAGAAGAAGAATGAGTGAATAGTGAATGGGCGTGTCTGAGTTTTTATTAAGGTCAGTTTTCAAAGCGCCAATCAAGGCCAAGGCCTCATCGATACCCAGAAAGTGAGGCAGTCGCACGGGAACCTTCGGGCAATACACCTGGAGGCTGAGATCAACCTCGATCAAGCCCTCTTGATAGAGCCAGTGGAAAAAACCTTTTAACGACGCACCTTTACGATTACGGCTGGCCGGCGCCAACGGTGCCCATTCGAGCATCGCTTGGCGAGCGATACTGAGAAGCTGGGCTTCATTTGGAAGCAAATGCTGGGGTAGCTCAGGGGACTCAGTTTCGATGTCTTGTAAAATTTGCTCAGTATTGAGATTGAAGGCCTGAGCCAGATCTAAAGCATATGCCTTTATTGTATGGCGTGACGCGGACTTAACAAATAGCTGATGTTTCAAATACTTAAGAATTTCTTCCGCCAGGTTGGCCGAATCCATCCGAGCGATTTTTTGAGCCGACAAGTGGACCTCGTGAAGTGTTTATAATGCATTGCAATAAATTCGCTTGCATTAAATACAGGCAGCTGATAATTTCTGCATCATATAACGCACTGTTTCATTCTGAGATATTCAGAGAGGCAGAGCGGTGAATTCGATTTAACCAAAGGTGGTACGTATGTCTCAAATCGAAAACACTCCTATTTTACCCACGTCCAACCTGGCTGTGGGAAGTCCTGAATTGCCCGACGTTAATGCTGGCGATAAAACGATTGTCTATAAATCAGAAGTCATGAAACAACTCATGAAGATGATTGATCGTGTATCTCCTTCCAATGCGACCGTGCTTATTCTGGGTGAGAGTGGAACTGGAAAAGAACTGATTGCTAAAGCGGTTCATGATCGCAGCAATCGCAAATCACGCCCCTTTGTGGCGATCAACTGCGGAGCTTTACGCGAGACTCTCCTCGAGAGCGAACTCTTCGGACACGAAAAAGGCTCTTTCACCGGAGCCTACACGCGTAAGCTGGGTCTTGCGGAAGCGGCCAACTGCGGTACGCTGTTTCTCGATGAAATTGGTGAACTCAGTCCCGGCATTCAGGCAAAACTTTTGCGCTTCATTCAAGAAGGCGAAATTTTCCGTGTGGGCGGCAAAGAGCCAATTAAGGTCGACATTCGCCTCATCAGCGCGACCAACCGTGAACTTGACGCCGAAGTCGTGCGCGGAGGATTTCGTGAAGATCTGTACTATCGGATCAACACCATCACCGTTCATTCACCACCGCTCCGTCGCCGCAAAGAAGATATTACTTTGCTGGTTGAGCACTTTCTTTCAAAAGGCAATAATCGCTTTTTGAATCGTGGCCGCCAGATGAGCGAAGACGCGATGAAAATTTTAATGAAGTATGACTGGCCGGGAAATATCCGCGAGCTACAGAACGTTTGTGAACGCTTGCAGATATTGGCCGACGGTCACACGATTATGCCGGGCGATCTGCCGGAAAATATCGTGAATCCAGAGCAAAAAATCGTTACGGATGATTACGACCCAACTTTGCCGATTTATGAGTTGGAAAAGCGCTATATCTTAAAGGCTTTGAATTATTTCGAAGGCAATAAGACACAGGCAGCCAATGCTTTAGGGATCACGATTAAAACGCTCTATAACAAACTTCATGAGTACGGTGAGTTCGAAAAATATGCCGTGCACACGAAGCCAGTTGTTCTGGGCGAAAAGTAAATTTCAGGCATAAAAAAAGCGAACCTCACGGTTCGCTTTTTTTAATGTTTAGAATCCGATAGACTCTTCTACGCTAGTAGCCGAGATAGCTATGGCAAGAGTTGTCCCAATTCGCTGGTCAGTGAGGACCTGCCCAAATCAAAAATAACCTTCGTCGTCATCGCCTTCGTAGCCCTCTTCATCAT
>JAYVXN010000526.1:0-9896 GCA_043785085.1 Bdellovibrionales bacterium
CAATGTCCTGGATTTGAGCCCTGGACGATAATGTCGCTGGTGGTGCCTGGAAAGACGGGGATCGTGTTCAGGCGAAGCGGGGACTGCAGAGGGGCGCCATCTTGGCACACATGCCAGAAGTCATGACCGTGCAAATGCATAAAATGCGGCATGGCCCCGGCGTTGATGAGGCGAATGCGAATGTTCTCTCCAGTTTTGATAAGCAACTCTTCGGTCATCGGATAAGATTTACCGTTGATCATAAAAAAGTTAAAATTTGGCATACGAACCGGACCGGCCATCGATGATACATAGGGTGGAATGTAGCCATCCTTGACGGCGTTCACAAAGGCCTTCTTATCCTTAAACCATCCCATCATGCGCCCGTTCATTTCTTTCATGAGCTTTGCTGACTGGTTCATCTTCTCCATCGTCGACATCATCTTCATCATGTCATTCATTTGATCGCGCACCATATTGGTATCGATTTCACTCAACACCAAAGTGTATTCGCGCTCATACGGAAAAGTTTTTCTGACAAGGTCTTCCTTAGGCTCAATGATCAGCGCACCAAACATGCCGGCCTGTACATGCAATTGAGTCATATTGTGGCAGTGATAGAAGTGAGTACCAGAGGGCTGGGCGCGAAACAGGTATTTGAATGTCTGACCAGATCCGACGCCCCACTGCGTGCCATTGGGCACACCATCCATTTCGTTGGCGAGCTGAATTCCATGCCAGTGAATCGTGTGAAATTCTGAAGTGCGATTGGTAAAATTGACTTCGACCCAATCGCCTTCGGGCACGCGAATCTCTGGACCAGGCAAAGTTTTATTATAGGTAAAAGCATGGAACTCAACCCCAGGGAGGATTTCATGGGGTTGAATCGTCAAATCGATATCGAACTCATGCACCGTTTCTCCAGGCTTGGGCATCTGTCTTGGGGGGTACAACGGCAAAGTCGCAGAGGAACTAAAGTCGTTGGCCCAATCTCTGTGTGCTCCCGTTGAGTGTGGTGGATTTACTGGGACGCTGGTTTTAGCTAATGCAGTCCTTGGTTGTGACATGATCATACCTGCCCCGAGCGCCGCACTGCCACCTTTAGTGAAAAATTCACGCCGACTTAATTCAGGTTTTTTTGTGCTCATGAATTTGCTCTCACTTTCTTGCTGTCACAGTACGAACCTGGGCCAAGTTTTGTGACAGCTTTCAAAAAATAGTCGACTCGTCAGCACTCTTAAAACCAGAGTCTTATACGCTTTAAGTCCATTAGAAGTCATTCAACCGTCGCCCCTCCGCCTTGACACAGGATAGGGGCATGGGGTACCATAAAACGACCATATCAAATTGGTCATTTAAGGCAATTGATTTATTACGGAGGAAATGTGGCAGTTCGAAAGACTAAAGCCAAAGAGACTCACTTTCCTGATCATTCAGATGACCTTATTCGCCTCAAACGCATCCGTGGCCAAGTCGAGGGTGTCGAGCGTATGATCTCTGAAAATCGATATTGCCCTGACATCATGAACCAAATTCGTTCTGTCACAGCTGCACTGAGGTCGGTTGAGACTCTTGTCATGGAACGTCATCTTAGGCACTGCGTGCATGAGGCCATAGAGGCGAAGAACGAGAGAGAATCGAATGCAAAAATTAATGAGCTTCTTGCGTTATTTGGCCGATAACGCCGAGCTGAAGGCGGGGTTCTAATGGAGTCACATAACCAAAGTTCGCATCCTTCAAATCAGGCGCACCTGGAACAGGACCCTGTTTGTTTGATGAATGTAGATCCAAGATCCGCAAAGGGTGGAAAGTTCGATTATCGTTCAAAGACTTATTTTTTTTGCAACCCGAAATGCCGGGAAAAATTCAGAGTCGATCCGGAAAGGTATCTGACTCCAAAAAAAGAGGTTCAGCCGACTTTCTCTCAATTAAAAATGATCTATATTTGTCCCATGGATCCCGAAATCCGCCAAGTCGGCCCAGGCATTTGTCCCATTTGTGGTATGGCTTTGGAGCCCGAAGAGATCTCACTTGATTCGGAAGAAAATCCCGAACTTAAAGACATGACGAGACGCTTTCAATTTAGCATCGCTTTATCCTTGCCGCTTTTGTTACTGGCAATGTCAGAAATGCTACCTTCGTTAGAGGCACTGAACTTTCTTTCTGCGACGCACCTCTCATGGATTGAATTTGGCCTCGCGACGCCGGTTGTTCTTTGGGGAGGATGGCCTTTTTTTCAAAGGGGTTGGGCATCGATTCGGACGAGAAATCTCAATATGTTTACCCTGATTGCGATTGGTACGGGCACCTCCTACGTCTATAGTGTTGTCGCCACCTTTTTCCCGGCGCTCTTTCCGAAGGCCTATGTTGGCCATCATGGCGAAATACCACTCTACTTTGAAGCTGCCGCTGTCATTACTGCATTGGTGTTGCTGGGGCAGGTATTAGAACTCAAAGCGCGAAATCAAACCGGAAGTGCCATCAGAGCGCTATTAGGTCTTGTGCCCAAAACTGCGCGAAAAATATTTTCGGATGGCACCGAAAAAGATGTCGAACTCGGTCAAGTGCAAATCAAGGATCATTTGCGGGTACGCCCGGGCGAAAAAATTCCAATTGATGGCCTGATCTTAGAGGGGCGCAGTTCGATTGATGAGTCGATGATTTCTGGAGAACCGATTCCGGTTGAAAAAGGGGTGGGCGATAAAGTCATCGGCGCAACGATTAATCAAACGGGCGGTTTCGTTATGGAAGTGACTCAGGTGGGTCAAGACACTCTGCTTGCACAAATCGTAAAGATGGTCAGTCAGGCGCAGCGCAGTCGGGCCCCGATTCAAAAGCTAGCTGATAAAGTCTCTTCCTATTTTGTTCCCGCCGTCATACTTGCTGCGACCATTGCTGCTTTGCTCTGGTATTTCTGGGGCCCACAGCCATCTTTTACTTATGCTTTGGTCAATGCCGTGGCGGTCTTGATCATTGCTTGCCCGTGTGCCCTTGGTCTTGCCACGCCGATGTCAATCATGGTGGGCACCGGCAAGGGTGCGACCCATGGCATTCTCATCAAAAATGCTGAAACTCTCGAGATTATGGAAAAAGTCGATATTCTTGTCGTTGATAAAACCGGTACATTAACCTTAGGAAGACCGGAGCTGAAATTGATCGTGACGGTCGGCGGTTTTCAAGAGGATCAACTACTGAGATGGGTGGCGACACTCGAAAATGCCAGTGAACATCCGCTGGCTCATGCACTTACAAGTGGCGCACAAAAACGTGGGTTGATGCTGGCGAAGGCCAAGGATTTTGCCTCACATACAGGTCGAGGAGTGACGGGAGAAGTCGAAGGCCATCGACTTGGAATCGGCAATCTCAAGTTGTTTGAAGATTTAAAAATCGATCCACAGCCCCTTCTTGAAATCGCGGCCCATCACCAGCGGCAAGGACGAGGTGTCATGTTAGTCGGAATTGACGGACAGCCAGCCGGAGTTGTCGTCATTGAGGATCCCATTAAAGATTCGGCCGCAGAAGCTATTCGGGAACTGCAGGCACTTGGAATTCACGTTGTGATGGTGACTGGAGACAATAAGCTGACTGCGACCTCGGTCGCCAAGCAATTGGGGATTGAGGACGTTCAAGCAGAAGTTTTACCTGAACAGAAAAATCAGGTGATTCGAGAATTTCAGAAGTTAGGTCGTGTTGTTGCTATGGCGGGCGATGGTATTAACGATGCGCCAGCTCTTGCCCAAGCCAATGTTGGCATCGCCATGGGAACTGGAACTGATGTCGCAATTGAGAGTGCGGGCATGACTCTGGTCAAAGGTGACTTAAATGGAATTGTGCGCGCCAGAAAGCTCAGTCGGGCAACGATGAAAAATATCCGACAAAATCTCTTTCTCGCCTTTGTTTACAACTCAGTCGGCGTGCCGATTGCCGCAGGGGTCCTGTATCCATTTACGGGACTTCTCTTAAGTCCGATGATCGCTAGTGCCGCGATGAGCTTGAGTTCCGTATCGGTGATCGGAAATTCACTGAGGCTGCGAAATTTAAAGATTTAATTGGCTTAAAACTAAGAATCAATACTGCTCGACCCTTCAGAGCATTTCACAACTCCTCAATTCATTTGTGACAAAACCTTGATTGGCAAATACTGCCATATTCATTTAGGGTTTTCGTCAGCCGAGCTGATTTTATTTAGAGGAGTCTTTGGTGAATGGTTTTCCCAATGCAGGCCGTCGGGTTCAACTTTTGTGGTTATCAATGTGCTTAATTTTATTAAGCGCATGTTCAAAATCAAGTCCACCAGAGTCCGCGAATTTAAGCCCTCCGTCAAAAGAGGAATCTTCGGTAAAAACTCCCGTTGCGACGCCCGCACCGAGTCCGTCGTCTAATGAAGTTTCAAATAAGGAGCCAACATTTTTAGAAGTAAATACTAAAGTTTTTGTGCCTCACTGTGTCCGATGTCATGGCGCTGCTGGTGGTGTAAATCTAGATTCTTATGCTCGAGTACTCAATGATATTGACGCCATCTATACCGCAGTACTGGCGCAAAAAAAAATGCCGCCGGACGAACGGCTGACCTCGGATGAGTCAGATATTTTGGAGAAGTGGATAAAAGCGGGGGCGCCGAAGGGGGCGCTTTGATCGTCAAAACAATGTTTGAAAACTGCTCAAAGAGAAAGCAAGAAATAAGGTCAGACGGATCGTCACTACGCTCCGAGTGGTTCAGCTTGAAGCTGATTTTTTGAAACTCGGGTGGGTCACTATGGATGAGAATCGACAAACGAAAGCAAATTTCGAGGCGAGTGTTAATGCGAGGATCGGAATGATTCTTAAAAGCTGCATAGATTAGTGTCTCCATTCTGATTTTTTTTATTCGCGGTTATTGAGTTCTCCGCCAGTTGTTGGCTCTTCGGGTTGCAGAAAGAAGCCATCGACTTTTTTCGTAAGTGGTTTGCCGGCATGCGCTGAAAAGCCAAAGCAGCAGGTAAGAAGTCTTTTAAACAGTCCCAAGGTTTCCCAAAACAAATTCTTATTGATAATCTTTACTCCCCCATAGTATATATCAAGATGTTAGCTAAACAAGACGGCTTTTGGACCTATGTATAGGATGCGAAGTGGAAAAACAAATTATCAAGGATGAAAAATGCGGTACTTGTGACGCATCAGACCAAGAGATGGACGTCAGTCGCAGCGTAAGGGGTTCCATAGGTGGAATACACCCAGATCATTCGGCCTCAAAAAAGCGCATCAATCGCGTTAAAGGTCAACTTGATGCCGTGGCTCGAATGATTGATGAGCGAGAATATTGTCCTGACATCATTCAACAGATTCGCGCTGCCACAAATGCGCTTCGCGGATTAGAAGCCGAAGTCCTTAAAGGTCATCTTCGGGGCTGCGTAAAGAAGGTCATGCAGTCCAATGACTCTTTCGTAGTGAACAACAAAATCGAAGAAATTTTGCAACTCTTAAGTAAATAACCATCGGAGAATATTGTGAAAAGCATGTTTATTGTCGGATTGACGCTGAGTTTGTTATCGGTCGCGCGCGCTGAGGCTATTCCTGCCAGTAAGGCTGCAGAATTGGCCATTCACCGGATCGAGCGTCTCGTGACCTTAAATAAGATTAATCAAAATTTTGTAGACCATTTTTATGGAATTTCTGTTGAAAGCCTTACTCAGAGCGCACCCACAGATCCCGCCTTCAAAGCAAGTGGGCTTCAAGTTCCGGGAGCGGATGGAAAGAGCCACGAAGTAGACATCTTCATGGATGCAACGGGCAAAGCTTTGAGCTCCACAGTTATAAGTGGCTCGGATTCAGTAGGTGCTCCTATCTGGCCTGATAAAGACCCGGTCTCATTGGGCGAAGATTTTATGCATTATATCCTCGACAACGCGGCGACGATTTCGGCTCTCCAGCCTTTTTACACGAGTTTTGCCAATCTCACGCTGACACAGACGAAGGATTCGAGTGGAAAAACGCTGTCTCGCGCCACCATCCGCTCATCCGCAACAAACTTGATCCTGGAAATATTCTTGAATGGCGACGGAAGCTTTTCCTCGTACAACATACATTAGAACGCCGTAAAAAAATTATTCTGAGGCCCTAAATGAAATCTACCCAATTCGTGATCATATTTAAGCCTGTTTTCTTTCTTGCGGCCTTGGTCTTGTTAGGAGCCGGGTCTGCGCGCGCCGACCAGATGAACTACGGAAAATACTTCGGCATCATTCAGATGGATGGGCAACCAGAGGCAATTGCAGTTTTACTGGATGCATTTATCACGCAGATCAATGATCCCACAGTCTATCCCGCCCTGGACGTGGTTGTTCGTGTAAATCTTGGCGGGTACTCAAGCTCGGAGTACGTGGGCTATCACTACTACGATCCAACTTTTAATTTCGAAAAGGGCATTCTGCAACTAAACGATCCAAAAGATGATCTGACTGCGACCCTGCAAGTTACAAATACTAATTCAGAGTCAATTCTGGAAGGCTCCATTACTCACCGACTCACAAACTCAAAAGGGCGAATGCGAGTAACCATGAAACTTTTTGGCGGCCATCCGGTGATGCCAACGGAACCGCTACAGACATTGCTAAAAGGAGATTATTTTGGCTCTTGTGGAACGGACCAAGCTGAACTTCAAATTGAAACAGGCCGAGGAGTTGGGGCAAGTGCCCCTGGCAATGCGCTCTCCGGAGTTTCCATTACGGGGCGTCTGGGCTATACGAACGGACCTTTGTGTTATCCCGATGCGACGAATAAATTTTGCGCATTATATCCCTATTCAGTCGGAACTTTTTCGCCTTTCACAAACAGGCTTAAGATGCAGGCAAAACTCGGTACGTTGGAGTGCTCTAAGAGCTACGACCAGCTTAATTGCAATGTAATCGGATACGACAAAAGTGGCTCCTGCGTATTGACGAAAAAATCGTCGTTACCTACAGGGCCAGCACAGATTCCCGCGAACCTTTTGCTTAACGTATCGACAGATTTGAAATTGCCTCTTCCCGCGCCAGCTCCTCCAGGGAATGATGATTTAATAAGTTCGCTCAATGGAAACTTCTACGGTTTTCTTCACTTTGAAAATCGCGACGAATATCAACTGATGGAGATGGGTGTAGTTGCCACAACCTCTACAGAAAATCCGCATATTCAAAATCAGGTTATGGTGGAACCGACGATTCTGTTGCGTCTTGGATCTTCGTGGAGTTCCACTCCCGCACTGAGCATTGCGTATCCTCAGCGGGTATTTTGGCTAAATACGGGTTTTGCCTTCCAATCCGTAGGAGGTGATTACTTCGCAGTGATTGGAACCTGGCAGAAGGCCTATTTAAATGGCGTGCTCTACTCTCGTTCGTTCGGGCGGGTTGGAACTTTCGAAATGCAGAAAGGCACGCCCCCAGAAATTCCGGTGAATATGGCACTCCTCCCAGATCCATCGGGGAACTACCGTGGACCAAACGACGGGCCATACTTCCTCAAAAACTTGCGGTCGATTTTAGTCGATATTCCCAACGATACTCAAGGGGCTGACCAGATGGGAGTGCCTCTAGTGGCTCGTTACAGTGGACCCGGACAGATGACGACGTTTGATTCATCTTCTTTAGATCTCAATACGGGTAGTTTGAGTTTCCTATTCAAAAAACCGGGTGGAGACAGCCTTGTTACAGGAGCGATAGGCCCGAATGGAAATCTAAAGCTCTTATGGCCCGTAGGACCTGTGCTCGGAGCGCCCATGTCTGGATACGGCGCGTTCACCTATAGCCCAAAACACTAAGGTAAGGAGAAACTAGATGGCACATGAAACGGGTCGCCGAAATTTTCTTTGGACTCTAGGCTCTTCTCTCGCCGCATCTTTACTTTGGAAACCAGATGCAAGAGCAAAGCTTCCGCAAATCGCTGATGCTCTTAAACCCGTTACAGCGCCGGGCAAGTCGCCTAGTTTTGTTTCCGTGAAAGCACCTGGTATTCCCAATCTACCGGGCACCTTGACTGGAAATGTGCGGGAGTTTCAGCTCACAGCCCAGCCCGTCACAATCCAGCTACCCGACATGAGCGATGGAATGGGAATGCAAGGCCGTCCGTTGAATGTATGGGGTTACAATGGCTCGATGATTGGCCCCACGATCGAGGCGATTGAAGGGGAAACTGTTCGTGTTTTTTTCACAAATAATCTTTCAGAACCCACTACGGTTCATTTTCATGGAATCGAACTTCCCATTGAGATGGACGGAGTCCCCGATTTTTCCCAAGACCCGGTACCGCCGGGAGGAACCTTCATCTACGAGTTTCCGCTGAACCAATCGGGAACCTATTTTTATCATTCGCACTATATGCCAGCTAAACAGGTGGGCCTCGGTCTGATGGGTTTCTTTATTATTCATCCCAAAAATCCGCTGCCCTCCCAGATCGTTGATCACGACTACGCCTATTTCCTGCATACGTGGAAAGTGAATCCGGGAAGCTCGATTCCGGATACCCTCGAAATGAACATGTTCAATTACTTCACGATGAACGGCAGAGTCGGTAATGGCGTCGGCAGTTGGAAGCTACCTCCGATGAAAGCCAAAGTTGGTGAGCGCGTGCGGATTCGTGTGACGAATCTGAGCATGCTTACGCACCCCGTGCACCTTCACGGCCATACTTTCTCGATCACCGACTGGGGCGGGGGCTTTCTGCCTGATCACCAGCAGATTAAGGCGAATACAATCAGTGTAAGCTCCGCTGAAGTCCGAGCATTGGAATTCACTGCGCGCGCGCCTGGAAATTGGATGTTTCATTGCCATTTTACCCACCACACGATGAATGATATGGATCGCCCTCCGCTTCCGGGCACACCGCCGATGACTGGGATGTCTGATATGGATATGGGTGGAATGTCGACTTGGATCAATGTCACCGCTTGATCGTCAACTTAAATTTATTAACTCTTTCATTGTCGTGCTGGCGGTCGCGAGTGGTCTTGGCGCCTGTAGTTTCTCGATTAAAAAGAATCCAGCTCGCGGTATCCCTTCAGCACAGAATTACAAACAAAGCGAGCTCGCTTTTGGAAATGTCTTTAGTCGAGTAATTCGGCCAAACTGTATTGGTTGCCATGGAAACGGCGGAGGCATTAATCTTGAATCCTTTGCCAATATAAAAGCCAATCTCTCAAGGATATATCAGGCGGCGATTGTTGAGCAAAAGATGCCTAAAGCGCCAAACGCACCTCTCAGTGCAGATGATTTGGGACTGCTCAACGCGTGGATTCAAGCGGGCGCTCCGGAAACCGCTCCTGGCGAAGTGCCGGGTCCAACGCCGATTCCGCTTGGACCAAACTTTGCCTCTATCAAATACAACATTCTCGATTCGAAATGTCTGCTTTGCCACGCCCCAGGCAAAGCTGTAGCACGTATTCCATTGGTCACCAAAGATGATTTCCTAAACAGTCCTCTCGATTTGGTTCTTCCAGGAAATCCGGACGAAAGCGGAATAATGCTCGCTATTCGGGGAATGATCTCAGGAAAGTTAATGCCTCCTCCCAAAGATGCGAATGGAAATCCAACCGGATTTACGAAACTCTCAGATCAAGAAATTGATGCTATTGGGCAGTGGATTACCAAGGGCGCCAACGACTAACGAAGGGCCTAAGATCATGATTTTAAAATCAATCATTGCCATATCGTTTTATTTTCCTTTGTTTGCTTTTGGCGCCATTTCCCAAATGGATATCGTAAAGGATAAGAGCGAAGTCACTTTTTTGGCCGTCGGGCGACACAATGAATTCGGATAAGAATCAATCGCTTGCTTGGGCAAGTTCAGAATTTGAAAACGCAAATATGGGTGAAGGCTTACGCAAAGGAAAACAAAAAATCATTCAGGCTCGAAATATTGCCCGCATATTCGCCCGAGTTGAATCCAACTGAGAAATCTTGGGGCTT
>JAYVXN010000527.1:0-3047 GCA_043785085.1 Bdellovibrionales bacterium
CCACCGAATGAAAAATACATATCAAACGGGGTAATGGATTTGTTTCTGAGAGTCATCTTGCCGTAAATCGGCACCCATTTAAAATCAAGACCGACATAATTCTTGGGAGATACAATTGTGTTTGTAGTGACACCGCGGGTGCGCAGCCCCCCAATCACATCCCGCTCGCTTTGCGTGAGCAAGAGACCGACGAACTCCATCCCATATTTTTCTTTAAAGTAGTAGGCCGCCCGGACACTCACGCCGTAACCAAGAAAAAACGGATCGTTTAAGATTATTGAAGGGCCGGCAAAAAGTTCGAATCGTTGGGTCTTGGGCAGGAATCTTTTTTGAATGACCGCGACATCTTTAAATGGCGCGAGCTTCACCAAGTCGGATAAATCTTTCAGATCTGAGGTTTTTTCGACTTTTGTTTCAGGAGCTTCCGTGGCGGTTTCTGTGGCTTCTTCTTGAGAATACAGTGATTCAATATCATCACTGGCCGCATCTTGAGCAGAAGCGAATTCGATCGGCGTCAGGGCAATCAACAGGCAAGGCAGCATAAACCAAAGAAGTTTTCTCATGAACGGATCACCTTTAGTAGAAACTCTCTCTACATTATCTAAAAGCCATGCAAAATTGAAGGTTTACTGCCAAGGCGAAAGAAAAACTAGCCCTGAGACTGCGTCGCTTCACGGTGATATTGTGACGGCAACCAAAATTCACCATCAGGATTTCAAAACAGATTTTGGGCTCTCGGTTTTTAGCTGCTGGGCAATATAAAGACCGCACCGATGCTTAAAATGGGACTGATATAGGTTTTGTCAGTGAAAACAGATGTGGGCTGCACCGTTGTTGTTTTCGACAGATCGGTCGACACCGGATCTGGACCCCGATAAGCCAGAACTTGAAGATCAAAGCGCAGACCAAAGTTGGGCGAAAAATAAAACTTTTGACCAAGTCCCGCGCTCACCACTGGACGAGATGAATCGCCGATGGCGATCATTCCCGCACCGAGAAGTCCATAGAGCGAGAGATTCATGACAAAGTTTTTGCTGACACTCATCTTGCCATAAAACGCGGTGTGCTGATAATTACCGAGAACAAAAAATTTCGGCGCTGGCGCATTTTGTAAATTCGCATTGATCGACGTTTGCGGAATGGGATTGAGCTGACCAGAATAACCCGAAGCTCCACCTAGAAAAAAATTCCCGACGATATTAATGCCATGCACTTCAGTGAAGTGATAGGTCGCCGTACCGCCAATGCTCATGGGATTAAAAAAAGGTTCCGTCAGGGCATAGGATCCAAACCCGCCCAATTCAAAGCGGCCGGCGGTTGTCACTGACCGGTTTTTTACACTCACCGGCTGATCAAACACCGGCAGCACTGATTCAGTGGCGAGCTCTTCATCCGGAAATTTAATTTCTTCGGCGTGTGCGATGGCCGTGCTCAAAACTAGGAAAACCGTCCAAAATGCCTTCATCGCTGTCTGCCCTCCGGCGGATGCTCACAATCCCGCGATCTTCTTAACGTTGGTTTGCGCCGCAAAATAACCATACTGAAAGAGATAATTACAAATTTCGCGGACCGCGCCATCTCCGCCATCACTTTCGACTACGAAATCAACGCTCGTTTGAAGTTCCTGGCCAGCACTTGGAACAGTGGCAGAAAAACCGACTTCCTTTAAGAGCGGCCGGTCGTCTGGATCAAAACTCATGACGGCGATTTCATCGGGCGTGAGCGCTGATTCTTCCAAAAGGCGACGAAAGCCCGCGAACTTATCAGCACAGTCTTCGTAAAAGAAATCAATACTCAGCATTTGCATATGCTCGCGAACATCTGCTTCGTGACCCAAACTCAGGACAGCTGTCTTGTAACCTAGCTTGCGGAGTCGACGTAAACTCATCGAATCACGAACACTGAATTGTCGACGCCATTGACCTTTTGCATCTAGCCACGTTCGCCCATCAGTCATGACGCCGTCGATTTCCAAAAGCAAAAGTTTAATATTTTTAAACGAGTGAGTGAAATCCATGTCATTCGATTGTTGCAGATAAGGGACGCGAGTTGCAATACGTCTAGGGCAAGAAAGTCGTAAAGCGACTCTCGTAACTCGATGAAGGTCGAGTCAGACACTGGCGGCTAGCGAAGCTTTGCTTTCAAAAGATCCTGCAAATGGAGGATGCCCACAGGTCGATTCGGCCGAGGAGAGGTGCGATCGAGTACAAAAAGAATTTGAATTTCGAACTGCTCCATCACAAAAGCCGCTTTTTCAGCCAACTCAGAAACATCTAAGGTTTTTGGGTTTCGCGACATGATGTCTTTGGCTTCATCGGCCAGTGGATTTTGGCTCTTTTCAAGACGACGACGAATATCTCCATCGACAATAATGCCCACGAGATTTTCTGACTCATCCACTACGCCAGCGACCCCGCGTACCTCCCGATGGGTCATCTTTGAAATCACCTCGCGCATGGGTGAATTCATTTGTACTAATGGGAGCGCGTCGCCTGAGTGCATGACGTCCGCCACTCGAGTCAAAAGCCTACGACCCAAACTTCCACCGGGATGAAATTCTGCAAAATCTTCTTCGCGCAAGGCATGGCGCTTCAAAAGTGCCATGGCCAATGCATCACCTAACGCCAGAGTCGCTGTCGAACTGGATGTGGGCGCGAGCTTTAAAGGACAAGCCTCTTCGTCGACACTGATATCAAGCCAAATGTCCGACGCCTTCGCCAGAGTACTTGATTCTTTTGCGGTCATTGCGATCAGCTTGACCCCTTTGCGCGCGCAATATTTGACTAAATCCTGCAACTCGGGAGTCTCGCCACCGTAACTAATTGCAATGAGCACGTCTTTGGCGCCAATCACGCCCATATCTCCATGGGAACTCTCAGCCGGATGCAAAAAAATCGCGGGAGCGCCGGTTGAACTCATCGTACTCGCGATTTTACGTCCGATTTGCCCGGACTTACCGATTCCGGTAACGATGATTTTACCTTCGCAAGTTTGCAAAAGATCGAGTGCCTTGGAGAAGCCGCCGCTGAGCTTGTTCTTCAGCTGCA
>JAYVXN010000528.1:0-3047 GCA_043785085.1 Bdellovibrionales bacterium
TCAACGACTTTGAGATTGTTGAAGAGACGCAAGAGAATTCAGTCATCCTTCGAAAGAGATTATTCACTCAACTCCTGGCACGCTCTTCCTCACTTGTGGAATCCGCAAATGAACTTCAACGGCTGAATCGGACAAAGGTAGATCGCACATATATGGTCTCTTTTTTGCTTGTTATCCTATTTGTTATTGTGACCGTAACATATGTCTCTCTTAGTTCTTTCCTCGCAATTACAATTCTTAAAGAAAATGAATCAACGTTGGTTGAGGCTCGCGAAAACGCAGTTCAAGCGAATAGAGCAAAAGGCGAATTTCTCGCAAAGATGAGTCATGAAATAAGAACACCAATAAACGGCGTTATCGGTATTGCGGCCTTACTTAAGGAAACTAATTTATCGCCGGAGCAGAAACATTACGTAGAAATAATTCGTAGCTCCGGCGACAGTCTTTTAACGCTGGTAAATGACATTCTTGACCTATCAAAAGCCGAAGCTGGAAAAATAGATCTTGAATCGGTTGATTTTGGCATTCATCAGATGATTTCAGATGTTGAGCGAACGCTCGAATTTGCTGCCAAGAAAAATGGTCTAGAGATTCATACGAAGTTCTCACCTGACACTCCCGACTTTGTTTTTGGAGACCCAACGCGGTTGAGACAGGTGCTTGTGAACCTTGTTAGCAATGCCATTAAGTTCATGTCACAAGGAAATATTCAAATTTTGGTTTCGAAAGACTCAGAGATTGGTGATCAGGTGTCCGTGATATTTGAGGTTATGGATTCTGGTATTGGAATTCCGAAAGAAGCACTCAGTCGCATGTTTAAGGCGTTTTCTCAAGCTGACAATACGACAACGCGTCGGTTTGGTGGAACGGGTTTGGGCCTTTCGATCTCGAAACATTTAGTGCATTTGATGGGCGGAGAAATTGGGGTTAAAAGCACTCAAGGAGTTGGCTCAAATTTTTGGTTTCGAATTCCGTTCAAGAAGAGCGCTACTGTCGCGAGTAAACATTCCGGTCAGGTTGAAACTGAGGCAATAATTGCGAAGCGATCACTTAGAATTTTATTAGCCGAGGACAACTCAGTCAATCAACTGATAGCTGTAAAGATGTTGAATAAGGTAGGCCACACAGTCGTGGTTGCGGCAAACGGAAATGAAGTCATTGATGCACTACGAGTCGCTTCTTATGACCTGATCCTCATGGATTGCCAGATGCCAGAAATGGATGGATACATGGCAACACAAACCGTTCGTAATAGCCAAACTCTCACATGCAACTCGATCCCAATCATTGCGATGACTGCAAATGCCACGGCGGGCGATCGAGAAAAATGCCTCGCAGCGGGAATGGATTCGTACGTTTCAAAGCCAGTGACACTCCATGACCTACAGGCCGAAATTGAGACAGTCATGAATAATAGAGCTGCCGCCGCCTAAGGGACGCCGTGACCGCGATTGGCCAGGTCAAGCGCGGCGCCAAGACCAAGGGCCACGAGAAAATTGCCATGGAGCACATAGCGGGGAGTTGAACGTGGTGAGTTCTGCAAATGAAGGAACTACATTTACAACTATTCGCATCCCCCTGGATTCGAAAGAACAAAAGCTAGCCCTATTTGCAGCCCTATTTGCATAGTCATGAGCTACCCTTTGCCGCCTACCCCGAAGCGTGACTATATCTTTGAGACGTGAACATTCCAGAGGCTAACGAACTAGTCTATTGGGCTTTTGGCAATTTCTCTTGTTCGTTTTTCTGAGAGGCAAACTTAGCCTGCACGTACATTATTTATCTAATGGTTAAAGGCACTTATACCGAAGAGAAAGGGTGTGCTTTGAGTCTGGCCTAGCGTCGAGCTTGTAAGTACTTAAGGAGAAGTGAATGCGGTCTAGCAATGAAATAAAAAAAGAAATAGAAAGCCGCTTTGGCTTTTTTCCGCCCTTTTTTGCTCCTGCTTTAAAAACTCCGCAAATTTTAGAAAACCTTTGGCAACAAACTCTTTCCGCCTATGTCGAAAATCCGCTACCGGCGCTGTTTAAAGAGAAATTCGCCGCAATCGTAGCTCGGAGTTGTAGTGTTCCGTATTGCCTTGTCTGTCACAGTTGTACCTTGCGTCCACTTGGGATGAAAGCGAGTGACGTACTTGATCTTTTAGAGAAATGGCACACACCGACCGAAAGCGATATCCGTGAATCCTTAAGTCAGCTCGCTAGTCACACTAACAAAATCGGCAGTTGGCCTAAGGCGGGCTCTACTCTTGAGGACGCTATTTTCCACATTTCGGTGCAAATTTTTTTTGGTGATGAAGAAATAGAAAATTACTCTAAAGAACTTCGGCGAATAATCGGTGATACAAACTACGCTTTTTTGACACTTTTTTTTGCATACAACAAAACTTGTCTGACGTGGGCAGAAGCTCATGCGAATGAACTGTCTTTCGAGGCAGATCAAAGAGCAATAGAGCACCTGGGTCCGTTGCTCGTAGAAGAGCCTCGATTGGGAGAGTTTTTCAAAACCTACAAAGAAAAATTCTCAAATGCGGCGAAGACCAAACTTGCAAAGCAGTTGAGCGTTGAGAGTGAGACCAAGTATAAGAAGCTTGTTCAGCTTTCGCCTGCAGGTATTTTCCAGGCAGATGCGACAGGGAAATTTGTTTTTGTTAGCGAAGGATGGCAAAGAGTTGCCGGACTCAGTCTGGAAGAAGCCATCAATGCTGGTTGGGAGAATGCCGTACATCCAGACGACAAAGAAAAAATCTTCAAAGAGTGGATGTCGTCGGACGCTGAAAAGCGTACTTTTAAATGTGAATATCGGCTTCGCAAACCGAGTGGGGAGATAACCTGGGTCAACGCCGAATGCGACCAGTTGCGAAATGCTAGCGGTGAAATAACAGGTTATCTGGGCGCGCTCCAGGACATCACCAATCTTAAAGCCTCTGAAGAAAAACTGGTACTGGCGCAGTCCGAGCTTGAAAGTAGAGTGAATGAACGAACAGCCGATCTACGTTCTTTAACTGAGTCGATTCCACAATTAGTTTGGAAGATCGCTCCTAATGG
>JAYVXN010000529.1:0-9883 GCA_043785085.1 Bdellovibrionales bacterium
ACAAAACACCTTGCTAAACCGCTTTTGCTTAAGTACCTGAAAAGGCTTGAACTCATTGAAACTCAAAGGATGCTAACATTTTGCATTCCGCCTTGAAAGGACGCGACTGACTTCAATTTGCGCTCGTAAAGGTGCGCCACCCTTACCGATTTGAAACCCGAATTAAAAAACTTTTTATTGAAACTAAAGCAAAATATGTTTGACGCGAAAATGCGCCTACGTTTCAATTTGCCCATACCAATTACGGTCACGTTCAACAACACTGTTTGAAATTTAATTTTAGGACAGTGAGAGAAACAACTGAGGAGACGAAATGAACAAAGCTGAGCTGATTGAAACAATCGCGGGCGAAACAAAAATGACTAAAGCGCAAACTGAGCGCATGCTGGATGCCACTCTTGAGTGCATTCGCAAATCGGTCAAAAAAGGTGACGAAGTAAAACTCGTTGGCTTCGGAACATTCACAAAAGCCAAGCGTAAAGCTCGCATGGGCCGTAACCCGCAAACTGGCAAATCAATCAAAATTCCAGCTGCTTGGTACCCGAAGTTCCGCCCAGGTGCAGAATTCAAAGCAATGGTTCGCTAATTCACAATTGAATTTTGCGTTCAAAAAGAGGAGGATCAGCTGCTAAAGCTGATCCTTTTTTATTGCCCTGAGAGTCAAAATGACCACAGCCAAAAATGCTTTTTCCAGTCAAAATATGAAAACCATCGGTGTATTTACCAGTGGTGGCGATGCTCCCGGAATGAATGCCGCGATCCGTGCCGTCGCGCGTCTCGGATCGTTTCACGGCCTCTCAGTCAAAGGCGTGATTTCTGGATACTCAGGAATGGTGCAGGGCGACTTCATTGATCTGATTCCAAGCTCGGTGGCCAACGTTCTGCAAAGAGGCGGGACGATTTTGAAAACGGGTCGCCTTCCGGAGTTTCACAATACCGAGGTTCGCGCTAAAGCTGTAGCCAATGTCCGGGCGGCTGGAATTGACGCCTTAGTTTGTATTGGCGGCGACGGCTCTTTCACAGGTGCGCATCTTTTGTGGCAAGAACATCGACTGCCGATCGTCGGAGTGCCGGCCACGATCGACAATGATATTTTCGGGACAGACTTAACCATCGGTTTTGACACGGCCGTTAATATCGCACTCGAAGCCATTGATCGCATACGCGATACGGCTGCCAGCCATGACCGACTCTTCATCGTTGAAGTCATGGGCCGAGATTCTGGTTTTATCGCCGTGAATGTCGGCGTCGCTGGCGGCGCTGAAGAAATCTTCTATCCTGAAAACCCAGTCACCGTTGATCAGGCGATTGAACACATCCGTCGTGGTATGTCGCGTGGCAAGAAATCCAGTATTCTCGTTGCAGCCGAAGGACAAAAACCCGGTCGCGCTTATGATTTAGCTGAAGCTATTCGCAAAAAAGCTGGCTTTGATGCGAAAGTTTGCATCCTCGGACATATTCAGCGTGGCGGGGCACCCAGCGCCATTGACCGCATCACCGCCAGCCGGTTTGGCGCCGAAGCTGTCGAAACCTTACGCCGAGGGGAATGCGACGTCATGGTCGGAATGCAAGGGTCAGCTGTCAAAACTCTGCCTCTTGCGGACTGTCTTGGAAAGAAGAAGCAGGTTTTAAAAGATCTTGTTAAACTTGCGCAGTACCTTTCAATCTAAAAGCATCTCAAAGAGAGATTGTGTCTAAGGTCGACACACTCTGTATTTGTTTTACACAGCTGCCTCTCACGAGGTCACAAGCCAACTGGCAAGTTCCTTGCTCTGACTAAAGCAAGGAACGGAGCTGCCATGAACGATTTCAATATCGGAGAAAACACTTTCAAGCGCATCCTTAAAAGAGATGAGCGCCAGTCGAAAATGCTGGTGCGCCTCGGTCTTACCCTTGTTGTCGCTGGCGCTCTCATTCTTTATTTAGTGACCATCCTGCTTGGCAGCAAAATCCATTTTTGAGACGGAGGTACGCGGTGGAGTTTCAAAAACAAAATGAAAAAAACAGTCCGCTGGAGCTCATTCCGATTGAACCATATAAGTTTGGTCCGACTCTTATCGTGCGAGTGAAAAAAACCGAAAAGAAAAAAGTCGATCCCTGGGCCATGGTCACTTTCCTAGCAGTGCTTGGAGCCCTCTCGGCATTCTGGTTCAAAGTTTCTTTTCTCACCGCGACCCTTGGCTCCTAATTGACACCATCGGTCTAAAGTCCCTTGCGAGTTTTAGAAAAACTCTCTTCTTTCGCCGCATTCTCCCGATTGACAGCCTGCCCACCTAGCATTCTAATCAAATCCTAACGCCATAACGGTGGCTCATCTTTAATGGAGAAAACCAATGTTCAAAAATCTTGTCATGTCCTTTGCCATGATCGCAATCGCGGTCGGCTGCACCAAGAAAACTGAAAATGCGGCACCGGAAGCTACGGCTAGCAAATCCGTGGAACAAGCAGCTGGAAGCGAAATCCGCATTGGTGAATACGGATCGTTTACCGGAACTGAAGCAACCTTCGGAATCAGCACCCATCACGGCATCGAAATGGCATTTGACGAAAAAAACAAAGCTGGCGGCATTAAAGGAAAACAGCTGAAACTGATTTATTTCGATGACCAAGGTAAATCTGACGAAGCGGCTGCTGTCGTTACACGTTTGATTTCGCAAGAAAAAGTTGTCGCTATTATTGGCGAAGTCGCCAGTGGCCGCTCACTCGCCGCAGGGCCGATTGCCCAACAAAACAAAATCCCGATGATCAGCCCGAGCTCAACGAATCCGAAAGTGACTGAAATCGGCGATTTTATTTTTCGCGTTTGTTTCATCGACCCGTTTCAAGGCACGGTGATGGCCAAATTCGCCTTCAATGATTTGAAGGCGAAAAAAGTCGCGATCCTTCGTGATATTAAAAATGATTACAGCGTGGGTCTTGCTGATTTCTTCAAGAAGACCTTCACGGAAATGGGCGGTGAAATCGTCGAAGACAAAGGTTATCAGAACGGTGACATTGATTTCAAAGGCCAGTTGACAGCAATTAAAGGCAAAAAACCCGATGCGATTTTTGTTCCTGGTTATTACACCGACGTCGGTTTGATTGCGCGCCAATCTCGTCAACTTGGCATGAAGATGCCGCTTCTCGGTGGCGACGGTTGGGATTCGCCAAAACTCTCAGAAATCGGCAAAGACGCCATCAATGGCAGCTATTTTTCTAATCACTACACGACTGAGAGTACAGATCCAACAGTCCAGGATTTCATTAAAAAATACAAAGAGCGCTATAATGAAACTCCGGATGGACTGGCGGCACTTGGTTACGATTCGGCAAAAATCCTGATTGAGGCTCTCGAGCGTACGCCACAGCCAACTCCGCAAGCGATTCGTGACGAAGTTGCAAAAACCAAAGACTTCAAAGGCGTGACGGGGAAAATCACAATCAATGCGCAACGAAATGCCGATAAGAGTGCCGTGGTGGTTCAGGTGCAGGGCAATACCAATCGCTTTGTCACGACGGTAAACCCATAAAGTGCAAGAGTTCATACAGCATCTCATCAACGGTATCAGCATCGGTAGCACCTACGCCTTGATCGCGTTGGGCTACACGATGGTGTATGGCATTCTGCAGATGATCAATTTTGCTCACTCAGAAGTCTATATGATGGGAGCCTTTGCGGCCTACTATGCCGCCAGACAACTGAAGCTCGAAGACCATGCTGGCTTCGGGTCTCTTGCACTCACTGTGGTGATTGCCATGGTCGCGTGCAGTGTTTTGGGCGTGCTCATTGAGAGATTTGCCTATCGCCCTCTCAGAAAAGCGCCCAAGCTTAATATTTTGATCACTGCTATTGGCGTTAGCCTGCTTTTGCAAAACTCAGCGCAAGTCATTTTCGGACCAGACCCAAAAGGTTTTCCGACCGTGATAGTGGATCAAACCCTGTTTCACATTGGCGAAATCGAGTTTCATTTCTTTGATGCGACTTTTTTAGGTGTGAGTTTGTTTTTCATGCTTCTGCTTTCATATATTATTCAGCACACGCGCATGGGCAAAGCTATGCGGGCCGTGAGCGCCAATCCGACTGTTGCAAGCTTAATGGGCATCAACACCGATCGAATTATTTCGATGACTTTTGTATTAGGCTCCTCACTAGCCGGAGTCGGCAGTGTCTTGATGGGCATGAAGTATGAAAAAATCGATCCGCTCATGGGCGTCTTTATTGGCCTAAAGGCCTTTGTTGCGGCAGTCCTTGGTGGCATCGGCAGCTTAACCGGTGCCGTCTTCGGCGGTATCTTGATGGGCCTTTCTGAAGAAATGGTCGTTGGTTATTTCTCCAGCACCTACCGCGATGCTTTTGCATTTGTGATTTTAATTATTATTCTGATTTTTAAACCTTCTGGATTATTTGGTAAAACAGTTGTGGAGAAAGTCTGATGCGCGAGCTCAAGGTTCAATCGCTAGCTTTGCTCTGTTTGCTGGCGGTCCCGTTTGTCGGTTTTCTCATCCAAGAAGTCTCCAATCCGTACACGCAACTCATCATTCTCTTTGTTTGTATTAATTGTGTTTTAGCTTTGAGTTTGAATTTGGTGAGTGGCTTTACCGGACAATTTTCATTAGGCCACGCTGGCTTTATGGCGATTGGCGCCTACGTCTCGGCTTTTCTCAGCACCAAGCCGGTGCTGGGCGGAGTAAAACTTGAAATCTTCTCTGGACCAATGGATTTTTTTAATTTTCCGGTTTATGCGGTTTGCGGTGGTTTGATGGCGGCATTAGCCGGCTGGATCGTTGGGCAACCGTCACTTCGTCTCAAAGGTGATTACCTCGCTATTGTCACTTTGGGCTTTAGTGAAATCATTCGTGTGATATTACTCAATATGGACTCTGTCGGTGGGGCGCGCGGCATGTACGGCATTCCTGGCCTTGCGGCTGGCTCGATCGCGGGTTTTCCGCTGACGACTTTTCTGATGACCTTTAGTTTTGCCGGCTTTTGGGTGGTCGTAACCTTCATCACCCACTGGCGCTTGATTCATAGCTCGCACGGCCGAAGTTTCTTGAGTATTCGTGAGGATGAGGTCGCCGCCGAAGCCATGGGCATCAATACAACCAATATCAAAGTACGGGCGTTTGTGATCTCCAGCTTTTTCGCTGGAATCGCGGGCTCCCTATTTGCCCATACCACCAATTATCTCAATCCCGCGACTTTTGGTTTCAATAAAAGTATTGATGTCATTATCATTTGCGTTCTTGGCGGCCTAGGAAGTCTCACCGGCTCAATAGTGGCTGCGATTTTTATCACCATCGTACCCGAATTTGTCTTACGCCCCCTGCAACAGTACACGCATGTGGATTTGCGCATGGTGATCTATTCTTTGAGTTTAATTATTTTTATGATCGTTCGCCCGCAAGGAATTTTCGGCACCACTGAAATCACCGACTTCTTCAAGCCCCGTCAGGCAAAGGTACTACGATGAGCCTGCTTGATGCGCGAAAAATCACCATGCAGTTTGGCGGCCTCAAAGCCGTTGATTCGTTTAATTTGCAGCTCGAGGCAGGCGCCTTGGTCGGTTTGATCGGGCCTAATGGTGCCGGCAAAACCACGGTCTTCAACATGCTCACCGGCGTTTACTGTCCAACCCTGGGTGAGATTTTCGTCAATGGTGAGAATGTCACCGGCCTTAAACCTTATCAGATCTCGCATCGGGGCCTAACTCGTACGTTTCAAAATATTCGCCTGTTTCGAGATCTCACTGTGCTTGATAACGTCTTAATTGCTGCCCATCAACACACGCACTACGGGATTTTGGCAGCCGTTTTACGCACACCCGCTTTTTTCAAAGAAGAAAAAAAGATGCGGGATCGGGCCATGGAACTTTTAAAAATTTTCGATCTCGAAGGCAAAGCCAATTGGGTTTCGGGCAGTTTGCCCTATGGCCAGCAAAGAAAACTTGAAATCATTCGCGCCATGGCGACTGAGCCCAAAGTGATTATGCTCGATGAACCAGCGGCCGGCATGAATCATAAAGAAACGGAACATCTCATGGAGACCATCGCAAAAATTCGCCGTGAGTTTAAACTGACGATTCTCCTGATTGAGCATGATATGAAGCTGGTCATGGGTATTTGTGAGCGCATTCTCGTGCTCGATCATGGTGTCACCATCGCCGAAGGCACGCCCTTGCAAATCAAGTCGAACCCAGCGGTGATTTCAGCCTATCTCGGAGCGGATCTGGAAGGCGAAGTGAGCCTAGGGGGCGTGCCATGACGGCTTCAGCAGCGCCCCCACCCGTCTTAAAAGTTGACAACATCAATGTCTTTTATGGGGCGATCCATGCCATTAAAGATATGAGCTTTGAAGTTTGCTCAGGAGAAATTGTCGCCTTGATCGGTGCCAACGGTGCCGGTAAAACCACGACCTTGCGTGCGATCTCAGGACTCCTGCCTTACACTGGGCAAATCACCTTCAACGGCGAGCGTTTGAATTCGTTAAAAGCCCATTCGATTGTCGCGCGCGGAATTTCGCATTCGCCTGAAGGCCGCGGGATTTTCCCCAACCTGACGGTTTTTGAAAACCTCGAAATGGGCGCTTACACCCGTCGTGACACGGCTAAGATCAATGAAGATTTTGAAAATTGCTTTTCGCTTTTTCCACGGCTGAAAGAACGCATTAAGCAAAAGGCCGGGACACTTTCGGGAGGCGAGCAACAAATGCTGGCGATGTCTCGTGCTTTGATGGCGCGACCGAAACTTCTCATGCTCGATGAACCGTCATTGGGCCTGGCGCCGATGATTGTCGCGCAGATTTTTGAGATTATTAAAAAAGTGAATCACGACGGCACGACGATTTTGCTGGTTGAGCAGAATGCGCGCATGGCACTGAAGATTTCACATCGAGCTTATGTGGTCGAAACCGGGCATATGCAATTAAATGGGCGCGGCAGTGAGCTTCTCAATGATCGCCGGGTGATTGAGTCTTATTTGGGTGGCTGAGTCTGCCTTGAGCGAAGTGAAATTTAGATTTCCAAATGTGTAAACTGATGTGCGTACGGAGAATGAGCCAGGCCGTTTTCAAAAATCAGCTCTTCGCTGTTTCGACATCGTAACTCTGCGCTAGGGGTTCGTCCGGGCAAGGCGAAAACCTATTTTGTCACGACGATCAGTCAGGCTCCTGACTACTACGCATCGCCGAACGCAAATACACATTATTGTTATTCCACCCGCCACCGCGACAGAGCCCTGTCCTCGCGCTCCTGCGGCCCCCCCCCAAAAAAAAACGAAGGCGAATGGGTGAATTCGCCTTCGGCCTTATCTAGGCACTAGGTTGGGTTAAGTCAAAATAGGGTCACTTACTTAATCTTATCTCTTCAAGTTGATCACTTCACCGAGCAGCTCATCGGTGGTCGTGATCGTTTTCGCATTCGCTTGGAAGCCGCGCTGGTTTTGAATCAGGCCGACGAATTCCATCGCTAAATCCACCGTTGATCGCTCAAGAGATTTCGCAAAAAGGCGGCCGCGGCCGGCTGATCCGGCTTTACCGATTGAGGCGGTGCCAGAATCACGTGCTTCTTTCAAACGGTTGTTACCGACTTTATAAAGAGCTTCGGGATTCTCAAATTTCGCCAAAGCCACCTGCGCAAGGTCAGAAGAGGCACCGTTTGAGTACAGAGCAGATAACACGCCCTCGTCACTGAACGATAAGTTCGTGATGGTACCGGCGGCGGAGCCGTCTTGCTTCCAGCTGATTAAATCGGACTCTTTTCCGTATTGTTTCGAGCCGAGCACACCTTTGCCTTTGTCAGTTGTGATCGCGTCACCAAAACTAATCTTGATCTGTTGATTCTGCAAGGCCCCACCGGTGAAGTTGAAAGCTGATTTGGTCACCTGTTGCGTGTCCAGTTTACCGTCAACAGTAAAGCCGATTTTGCCGGTGTAGACTTCTGAGTATTTGCCCGCTGTACCGCCCACGACTTCTTTGCCATCAACCATGCCGTGCACGTCCCACTGGCGATCGGCGGCTTTATTGAAGAACATCGTCATTAAGTGTTTGTTTCCTTGCGAGTCAAACATCTCAACGCCGGTTGAATAGTTCGAGGTCGCATGCGGGTCTTCCATTTTAAACTGCTTGCCGAGCTCCGTGCGCGAATCAAGGTTCAAATCTAAATTCATCGTGCTCGTGCCTTTTGCCGGAACCAGAGCTCGCGGAAATTTAATGTCGCCGGTCTTATTGATAATATTGCCTTTTTCGTCGGCGTCGAATCCCTGAACTCGTTGATTATCGTTCGTCACGAGGTAACCGTCTTTATCGAAATGAAACGAGCCGTCTCGTGTGAAGGACTCACCGTCTGAGCCACGTACGACAAAATAGCCGTCGCCCGAAATCGCCAAGTCAGTCGATTTCTCCGTCGCATCGACGTTACCTTGAGTGAGAATTGGATTGACCGCACCGATCTTCACACCTCGGCCGATTTGGTTACCACCCAAAACGCCTTTTAAGCTTTTTGAAATGATATCTTGGAACTCGGCACGACTGGCTTTGAATCCGACGGTGTTGGCGTTGGCGATGTTGTCCCCGATGACGCCTAACGCTTCACCCTGTGCGGCTAAACCGGACACACCGGTATATAAAGAAGAAAGAACACCCATTGAAACCCCTCCTAGGTTTGGTCACGTCAATCAATCGGCGACCACGGAGGACCCCCTCAGCTAGACAAACTGAGGACCGGCCCTATTAAATTAATGTTTCATCCTAAAACTTAAATTTTTTAAACCATCACTGTACTATCAATATTCGTAAATACATTGTCCTTCATCGCGGCTTTATCCATCACGGTAACGACCGTGTTGTTTTTCACGCTGACAATCAGCGCTGAATCACCGGCGAGAACCAAAGTATCTTTAGATCCTTTCTGGGCGGCCTTACTAACGGCACCCTCAATGTCTTTCATCATCTCTGGCGAAAAACTGATTCCACGAGAACGCATGCGCTCAATCGCATGGTTTGAAAACTTTAATGCTCCTAGAGCCGTCAAAGCGTTTTGCGCTCGATCTTTCTCCGGAGTTTGCTCAGCCTTGGCCGCTTGGCCAAGGGCGCTTTTAAATTCCGCGCCGTTGACCGCTGGGCCCCTTGCGACCTGATCGAGAGGATTGGGCTGACCGAGTCCTTTGACTCCAAGCGAATTAATTGCCATTAATCACGGAGTCCCTTCGCTAGGCTGCGTGCCCGTGCCATTTACTTGATCGTAAACATTTTTCGACATCGCAACTTTTTGTATATTCGGAGTGACCTCGCGAGGCACGGCCTCAGCCACGGGAGCAGCTGGAGTTTCTTCTTGAGGTTTCAGCATTTTCAATGATGCAGGGGGCGCGGGTTTCGGCCTTGGCTGCTGAGCCAAGGCTTTGGCCACTTTATCTTTAATTGACGCCGCATCTGGCGGCGCCAAGCGGGTCGCCGGAGTTTTTGCGGCGGCCGCATCCTCACTAAGTGGTTCAGTAATTTTCTTCACATCCTGCATGCGCACGGATTGATTACCCACCAGTAGAATCGGGCCACTGGCGGTGTAATTGAGACCGGTGATCTTGCCGCTGAATTCAGTTTTAGCACCGATTTTCTTACCGTCACTCGATTTCGCCTCCACCGCGAAGTGATATTCACCGGGATGGGTGATAGAGCCGTCATCGGCGACGCCATTCCAGCGAATCGAGTTTGCACCCTTTTTCTGATTCGGAATATTTAATTTTCGAATGGTCGTGCCTTCGGCATCTTTCACAGACACTTCAACTTGTTGGGCATCCCCGAGCAACTCGTAATTAAAATCGTGCTCTTTATCACCTTGAACGCGCGTCAAACGAGACGTGTCCCCTGAAACCATTTTGCCGATGAAATTCAGGGCCTGATAATTGGTTTGCG
>JAYVXN010000530.1:0-3034 GCA_043785085.1 Bdellovibrionales bacterium
AGAGCTCGTTTCAAACACTGAAATCAAAGCCTGGGGCTGGTGTTTTTCTGTGAACGGACAGGTTCCAGATGTCATGGGCGATCAAGTCCATCTGAAAGCCAATTCGGACGTTCTACGCTGGTTTTACGGCTATGCCCACTACCTCAATGGCGAATGGGTCGCGCAATGCGTCCCAGGAACTCCTTGAAACGCTGCTGCATTCGTCAGATTTGACTTGCCTGAAATTTCTGGCGTCGTAACCTTTCTGAAATTTCGAAAGGAAAGCAATGACGCACGTCCTACGCAACTCTCGCCAAGGTTTGGTTTCAGTCGCCCAAAAACTCTGCTTCACTAACGCTCTCTTGGCCGCTCTCTTGGCCGCTCTCTTGGCGGGCCTCGGAGCGCCAAAAGCCAACGCACTGGTTGATTGCTCGCGCAGCCCGGGCTCAGTGCCGGCCAGTGGCCTTCCCGCCGGCACCGAAAACACGTCTAACCCGATCAAACATACTATCGTGATCATGCAAGAGAATCACTCCTTTGATAATTACTTTGGGGCGCTCACGGATCCACACTTTTACGGCACTGAGGTCGACGGCATTCACCCGGGCCTCTCGAATCTCGACAGTCATGGGCAAGCCGTTTCTGTCTTTGCAGAAACCAATCTCTGCATCGCCGATCCACACCATGCCTGGAACGCCGTGCACAGTGACTGGAATCACGGCAAACTTGATGGCTTTGTGACCACTAATGATAATAACAACACCGGTGCCCGCGTGATGGGTTATTACACCTCAACGGATATTCCCTTTTATTATGCACTTGCCAATGAGTTTGCGATTAGCGACCGGTATTTCTCTTCGGTCTTAAGTCAGACGTTTCCCAATCGCTTTTATCTTTTAGCAGGTACTTCGTTTGGCCATATTCAAAATGACCTGCCTGCAAAAAACACGCAGTTTACACAAAAAACCCTCTTTGATGTGCTCAATCAATACGGAATTTCTTGGCGCTATTACACCGACAGTTTCGGCTACCTGAAACTCTTTCAGCCCATGTACAATAAGAATCTTGATAAAATGAAAACTATTAAAGACTATCATGATGACCTAAATAACGGGACTTTACCTCAGGTCGTCTTTCTCGATTCGTCTTTTGATGATCAAGATGAACATCCCGATGCCAATATTCAAGTCGGTCAAGCGTGGGTGGCCGAACAAGTGCAAGCGCTCATCGCCAGCTCAGCCTGGAAAGAATCAGTCTTGTTTCTCACCTATGATGAGAATGGCGGCTTTTACGATCATGTGGCGCCGCCCATGGCCTGTGCGCCAGATCGAATTGGACCGATGCTCAATCCTGACTCAGTGCCTGGCTCTTTTGATCAACTCGGCTTTCGTGTCCCGTTTGTTGCCGTCTCGCCGTTTGCAAAACACCATTATGTTTCACATATCACTCATGACCACACCTCTATTTTAAAATTCATTGAAAGCAAATACAATTTGCCGGCCCTGACGGCTCGAGATGCCAATGCCGATGATCTCTCTGATCTCTTTGATTTTTCTCATCCGGTGACACCTCTTCCACTTTTGCCGAAAGCGGATATTGATCCGGCTCGAAAATGTCAGGCAGGTCCGGTGAGTCCGTCAGATGATTAATAAGACGACTCGCTAAGCGATTCGCCTTAAGAGCAATTTCTTTTTATTTACCCAGCTCGATTGAGATTTTTAAGATCCTGAACCAAAGCCTTTAATCGTTTAAAGGCTTCTTTGTTAAAGGGCTGTCCCATCACATTTTCGATATGAAAAATCGCCGCATTCGGAGTTTTTGCAAGGCCGTTAATTGGCAAGGTCAGCTCGACAAAGATATTGGCGACGGCGACCACTCGTGAAAGTGGATTGATTTTCATATCCCAAAGACGCCTCGGATAGCCCTGCCCGATTGAGTTTTCATGGTGCTCATACGCAATCGCTACTACATCATCTGGAACGATTTCTAATGCCAATAAAATCTGCATGCCACGAAACGCGTGGCCCTCGTATTCTTTTAATTCTTCATAGGTGAGCTCGGCCCGGTTTTTCAATAAAATCGCCGGCGTCACTTCTTGTTTACCAATGTCATGTAAGAGCCCACCCAAGGCGAGCTTTTCAAGAGTTTCTTGCCGATTCCATTGCAAGGCTTTGCCAAGCATTGAGGCAATCAAACCCACACCCATTGAATGGCGCAACAAGAAATTCTGATTCTCATGGAGGCGCAAGAGCAAGTTCAAGAGGCGTGGTTCAGAATTAACGAGAGACAAAACCGCACGGGCGATATTTTTTGCGGCTTCAAAATTTTCATCAGAAAAGCCCATTTCCGAAAACTCTTTGATAATCATTTCATTGACGCCGCCTAAAAAACTGGCTTTGGCATCAAAAGACACTTTTGGATTTTTAACGATTATCCCAGCGACGGTGATTTGCCGCTCGAGCAGCTTCGGATAGTCTTCTTTGCGCACATGCAACTGCTCAACACTTTCGCCTTGAAAGTTTTTAAGCCGTTCCATCTCAAGACTGCCACCGGCCTTAAAAATCATCACATACTTCTCAGTGCTTAATGAGACAAACACGTCCACCGGGATTGGGACGCCCGGTAAAAATGTCTCAAGAGGCACCGGAACCATTTCAGGTGGTTTTGCTTGCATTCATGACTCTTCGGAAGGCGAGCTTTAATTCTGAAATAAAAGCCCGACAGTCCAGCCCGAACCGTAAAAAGGTTCGACATTTTTTGGCAATTCACAGCACCGAGACTAGCGATAATAATTTTCCAGCCATGAATGCAGATCGGCCATGTCGCGGGGGCCATACATACTGGATGCTACCGCGTAATTTTGGACCACTGAGACAGGCTTTCCGCCGCGAAGAACTTGGGCGGAGACAGCTTGTCCAGTTTTGCCGTTTCGAAAGAGAAACAGTCGATATTCTGTGAGCGAATGAATTCTTTGGCCATCAAGACTCAGTAAAACATCACCAGCTTTAAAATTTGACTCACGCGATTCACGAGTACTTTCAATCACCAAGGCCGT